>JBKJQK010000327.1:0-10559 GCA_046594095.1 Anaerolineae bacterium
CTCATGACATCCTTGGAAGGTCCGGTCGTCCGCCTCGAACGGGTCACAAAATCATTCGGCGAAGGCGGGGCCTTCCGCCCGGTGTTGCGCGAGGTAACCCTGTCTTTTGCGCTGGGCGAGTTTGACGTCCTGCTTGGAAAGAGCGGTTCGGGAAAAAGCACCCTGCTGAACCTCATCGCCGGCATTGACGACCCCACGTCGGGCGAAGTCTGGGTCGAGGGCGCCGAACTCAGCCGGATGAGCGACACGGAGCGCACACTTTTTCGGCGCCGCCGGATGGGGTTTATTTTCCAGGCCTTCAACCTGATCCCAACCCTGACGGTGCTTGAAAATGTGACCCTCCCGCTGGAACTCGCCGGCGCAAAGCCGAAACGGTGCCGCGAACGCGCCCTGGAGTTGCTTGAGGCGGTCGACCTGGTCGGCCGGGCCAGGGACTTCCCGGACCGCCTGAGTGGGGGCGAGCAGCAAAGGGTTGCCATTGCCCGGGCCCTTGTCAACGACCCCGCCCTCGTGCTCGCCGATGAACCCACCGGTAACCTTGACACCGAAACGGGCCAGATCGTTCTCGACCTGCTGGACGCCCTCACCCGCAAGGCCGGCCGGAACCTGATCATGGTCACCCACAGCCCGGAAGTGGTCGGGGTGGCGGATCACGTCTATCGGCTGCGAGAGGGTCATCTCATGCCCGCGGAAGGCTGAACCTGAACGTTGATCCGTGCTGGCCGTCGCTCTCAACCCAGATTCGACCCCCATGGGCCTCGACAATTGACTTGCTCAGGTAGAGGCCGAGGCCAGTTCCGGGCGTGCGCCGGGTCAGCGCATTCTCAAGGCGATGGAATCTGGAAAACAGTTGGGGCTGATCAGACTCGGGGATTCCCGGACCCGGGTCCGACACCGATATGATGACCTCGGAAGGGGCAACCCGGCTGCTGACCCGCACATCGCCCCCGTCCGGAGAGTACTTCACTGCGTTCGACAACAGATTGCTCAACACCTGGGTAATCCGCGCATGGTCCGCATAGACCAGTGGCAGATCGGCCGGCACCTCAGCCACCAGGCGATGGCGGGGAGCCTGGGGACGGAATCGGGCCACCGCGTCGGTCACAAGTTGATCGATGTCAAGCTCCACCCGCACCACCTTAAAGCTGCCCGCCTGGGCGCGTGACGCGTCCAGCAGATTGTCAATTAACTCGCCCAGCCGATCACTCTCGTCCTCGATCACTTTGAGGCTGTCTGAAACGGTCTTGGCGTCCCAGTGCGCGTCTGTGCGTTGCAGCGTGGAAGCATAGCCCTTGATCAGAGCGACCGGCGTCTTGAGTTCATGCGAAACCACGGACACGAACGTCGACTTCATCCGGTCCGCCTCTCGGAAGCGCGTGATGTCGCGCACGTTGGCGACGATGTTCACCAGCCTTGCGTCCCGATCAAAGATCGGGGCAAAGGTGATCTCGACACTCACCTGCCGGCCATCCGTCCGGCTGATATCACCTTCCACAAATAAGGGATGCGACGAGCCCACCAGCGGCCAGCCATTTGCCTCAGCTTCGATCAAGGTCGAGCCTGCTCGTTTGTCGGCCAGGTTGACCATATCCTCGAACACGCGGCCGACCGCCACGCTTGGGCTGAGCCCAGTGAGGTTATTCAGCGCTTGATTCCACAGTACGATCCGGTGCGCCCCATCCATGATCACGACCCCATCGGCGGTGGACTCGAGAATCGCATCCAGACGTTGTTTCTGCGCGTTGACTTGCTGGTAAAGCCGGGCATTGTTGACCGCCACGGCCGCCTGATCGGCAAAACTCTGCAGAACCTGGCGATCATTGGTGGAGAACTCCCCGCTGCGGCGGCGCAGGACATACAGTTTGCCCAGAAGTTCTTCACCGATCTCGAGCGGAAGGGTAATCCACTCGAATTTCCCCACCCCAAATTGGGATGTATACCGGGAAAGACCAATCTCCAGCACGCGAATCGCTTCGTCGGCAGCGTGGCCGCGGATCAGAGCCATTTCGGCTACCGCGCTCTCGTCTGCGGTCGATTCGGCCAGCCTCAGCCGGGCGAGGGCGGCGACGAGAACCTCGATCATCGGTTTTGGAACACCCATGGATTCGCGAATCCGAAGTACGCCATCCGGCTCAATCAGGGCAATAACACCCGCGCTGCCGGTCATGACGTCGACCGCGGCCTGGGTGACAAGCTTGAGGACTTCCGCGATGTCGAGGCGAGAAGTAATCGCCCGAAGAATCTCCAGTAGGTAGTCGCGTTGACGAACTCGGTAATCGGGAAGCACACCTACTCCTCAGGCGCTCGGCGGCGGGCCAGGAAAACTCCTGAGAGCGACGCAAGGCTAATGCCAGCCGCCATCGCAAGCGGCAACAAAAAAGCCCGCCCATCGGGGGTAATCGCCGCCGCCGCTTCTTCCACGGTTCGTGTCGGCGTCGAGGTTGGCGTTCGGCTCGGGGTGGGCGTGACCGTCGCGGTCGGGGTGACAGTCAGTGTGGCTTCAGCCAACGGAGTATCGCCGCCACGACCATCGCGAGCGACGCTGCCTGGCGCTGCCGCGCGCGCATGCTCGGCGGCAATCAGGGCGGGCATCAGCGCGGGATCAGATTCACAGGTTTGGCCGGCCACCAATGCTCCAGCGGAGATCGCGCCGCTGCTGGACGACACTAGGACCTTTGGAATCACCGCGGCGGACAAGGCCGGCTGACCCGGGGCGGATTTGAAGGCCACCGCGGCCCGCGCCTCCATCCCAGCCGTTTGCCCGTCAGGCGGGCTGGCAAACCGGACGTCCCGGCCGCCGGCGGCGACATCCGGATTGGCGCCCATGGCAAGGGCAATTCGGACGCTCTCCGGCGCCGACAACGCAATCCGATACTCGGCGCCATCGGCCGGGAGGCCAGACCGGGCAGGATCAAATACGCAAACCACGGCCAAACTGTACTGCGCGCCGAACGCGGTGGAGAGCATGGTTCGGGTTACGAAAGATGGCGGGATCGGCGTGGCTGTTGGGGTTGGCGTCAAAGTCGCCGTGGCCGTGGCCGCCAGCGCAGGGCTGCAGTCTTCGCGAGCACCCATGTCGATCACGACGATACCGGGCGCCCGCCCTGGGTCGCGCGGCAGGGCGTAGACAATTCCATCCAGGCGCCTGAGTATCGCCTCGCGGGCATCCCGGACCATCGCAACAGACAATTGCTCTCCTTGGGCGCCAGCACGCACAATCGCATCGAAGACGAGTGTGTACGAATTCCACGCATCCTGGGCGCCCGTGGTCGCCAACACGTAGCCTGACACCGCGCTCGCCGCTCTCTTCGGACTAAAGGTCCCAGATCCGTTGACGGAAACAACGCGAACTGAGGACTCAACAACGCCGAGACCGCGGGCCACCTGAGTTTCAACGCGCGTTCCCTGCGCCACTTCAATGGAAGAATTGGCGACTGCGACCCGGAAACGGACCGTATCCCCCGGTCGAACGACGATAGGGCAGTAGCCTTCAAAGCCCGGGAGACGCTCATCAGCGGGAGGCGCCGCTGCGACCGGCCTTGCAGCGCCAACGGTGACAGCCAGGCCAGCCAGGGCGCTCAGCCACAAGTTGAACATGTTTCTGCTACCGCGCGCCATACAGTTCAGGCCGCCGATCGGCAAAGAAATCCATTTCGAACTCGCCCGCCTCGACAACGTTCTTTTTGGACCGGGCGTCGCGCGGGTCGATTTCGGCAATGATGATGTGCTCGGCGTCCACCGATGCGTCCGCCAGGCGCGCCCCACTGGGAGAAATGATACTGCTTTGGCCGATGAATTGGGTGGCACGTTCTTCCCCCACCCGATTGCACGCCACCAGGAACACACCGTTCTCGCTGGCCCGCGCCCGCCCGGCGTATCCGGGCGCCGCCTCGGCTCCGGCGGGCCAGTTTGCGGGGAGCGCAATAATCTCAGCGCCCGCCAGGGCCAGTTTTCGGGCGGCTTCTGGAAACCACAGGTCATAGCCGATCAACATCCCGATCTGTCCCACATTCGCGGCAATCACATGAAAACCCGTGTCGCCAGGCTGGGCGAATCTATCGGCTCCGCAGAAGGGAAGATGGGCCTTATCGTAGCGCCCAATCACCCCCGCAGCGCCAAGCAGCAATGCGACATTGAAGAGTCTGTCACCCTCGCGCAGCAGCGTGCCGACGACGCACTCGGTCTGATAGGCGCCGCATCGATCCACCAACGCCGCAATTTCGGGGCCATCCACCGCGATTGCCCCCGACAACGCCGAAACCCGATCCGCGAAGTTGTAGCCAGTGAGCGCGCACTCAGGAAATACAACCAGTCCGGCGCCATTGCGAACGGCCTGACCGAGAAGCGCATCAATCCGGAGCGCATTGTTCGCCGCATCGCCCAGGGCCGGCGCAAACTGCGCGGCTGCCACCCGGATGCCCTTTCGAGCGTCGGTCGCCAGTAGTGGAAGAGCTTGCAATACCCGCGCTGTCATCGCCGGGCCGACCTCGGCGACGGGATCAACGGCTTGTAGGGAGTTCACGTTCGAATCCAAGGCAAAGCATTGTATTACCGCTGGCTCGGATCGGGCCCACCCGCGAAAGCCGGCTCGATAGGGACGCGTTGAAGCGCTTCGATGCTGCCCGCCGCCACACAAAACATCGTCGCCCGCAACTGGCCAACGATGACGTCGATTTCATCACTGACCGCTTCGGCGGATTCTGTTGCGGCTTGTAGAAACGGCCGCGCAAGCCCAAACAGGGTGGCGCCCAACGCAATACACTTGGCGCCTTCCACGCCCGTGGTGATACCGCCACTCGCGATGATCGGCATTTCGGGCGCGCCGCCGCGAGCCAGCACGATCGATCGGGCTGTGGGAATGCCCCAGTCGGCAAAGGCGGCCGCCACGCGTCTCTGGGTTTCGGTTCTGGCCCGGTACATCTCAACCTGACTCCAGGAAGTGCCGCCCGCACCGGCCACGTCAATCGCCGAAACGCCCGCGCCGGCAAGATCTCGGGCCGCGCGCGCCGATACTCCCCAGCCCACTTCCTTGGCAATCACCGGAACAGGAAGCGCCCGGCAGATTCGCTCAATCGCCCCCAGTAGCCCTTTCCAATTGGTGTCTCCCTCGGGCTGGAGCGCCTCCTGAAGAGGATTCAGGTGGAGGATCAGCGCGTTGGCGCCGACGAGATCGACCAGCCGCTGGCACTCGGCCAAACCAAACCCATAGTTGAACTGGACCGCCCCCACGTTCGCAAACACCATCGCGGTTGGGGCCGCGTCCCGAATCTGGAAGGTGGCGGCGGTCTCGGGCCGCGCCACCGCAGCCCGCATCGACCCGAGCCCGATGGCAATTCCAGCCCGCTCGGCCGCGGCTGCAAGATTCAGGTTGATCTGGCGCGCCTCCTCGGTACCGCCCGTCATCGAGGAAATCAGGATCGGAGCCCGCAAAACCTTGCCGAAGAGATTGACGGACAGGTCAACCTCCGCCAGGTCGAGTTCTGGAAGCGCCTCATGCCCAAATCGCCAGTGTTCCAGACCTGACGTCACCCGGGATGCAACGTCGCGCTCCAGGTTGATACGGATATGGTCGGCTTTGCGCTGGGATAGGGTCGGGTCGGTCACGCGTAACTCCTTTTGGTTTCGGGTGTTCCCTTGATTGTGGCGGCGTGAGTTAGAATCTACGCACCAATTTATCACAGGGAGGCAACTTACTAAATGTCAGATCAATCAACGTTCGAGCGCGTCAAGGCGCTGGTCATCAAGCTCCTGGGCGTGCCGGCCGAGAAAGTCGTCATGGAGGCCAAGTTCCGAGATGACCTCGAGGCCGACTCGCTCGATCTGGTCGAGCTCATCATGGCGTTTGAAGAAGAGTTCGGCGGAGAAATCTCTGACGAGGACGCTCAGAAGATCACCACGGTCGGTGAGGCCGTGACCTACCTCGACGCGCGCATCAGCAAGTAGGCGCGGGATACGCCGAGTTCAAAGCGGGTTCCTCGCGCCAGAGCGATTGATCCGGAGGAAACGCCGGGGGACGACTGAACGTCCCCCGTTTGCGTTTTTCGAGCGCCTAGGCGTCGGCGGGGACCAGGAGTTGCGCGTCGAACAACGCCTCGAGCCCATTTAACGCGCGCTGTTGTGACGCCAGTCCGCGATTCGCCTGGGGATAGCGTGAAAGGACGTCACCCAGCACAACCGCAAGCGTGTCGCGCGATCGATTGGCCCTGATCAGCTTGCGAACCGAAGCCAGCGCGGTTTTCAGATACTCGGCGGTCTCGGCTGCCGCGCTACCATCCGAAACGGGACCAATTCCAGGTACGATCGTCGTCGCAGCCTTGTTTTTCCGAAGGGCGTTCAGCGCCTCGACCCATTCCTCGATATTGCTGTTCGGGCTGATGACTGGTGGCGCGCCGCGGCTGACGAGATCGCCGGCGAAAACCACATCGCTGCCCCGAACGGAAATCAAAGCGCTGGCAGGACTGAAGCCGCCGACCCGAACAACTTCGATCTGGACCGCATCCTTGCCCCCCAGGCTGAACGTCGCCGACCCGGAAAACGTCAGTTCGGGCAGAACGCCGCGCTCGCGAAGCTGCGCGGCTGAAAACGGCTCTCCCAGCCGGTTTTGGAACTGTTGCTCAAGCTGGCCAAACTGCTGACTGAAGCCTGATTCCTGAATAAGCGCGGGCAATATGGCTGTCCCAGGTTTATGGGAAAGTGCGCGAAGCGCATCACCGAAGGCGCGCTGGGCGCTGGTGAAGATGACGCCGCGGAGCGGTTTGTCGGAGACCTGCGAAATCTCAGCCCGCCAGGCAAGCGCCTCGGCGACCGTAAGCGGCAGATCGATGCTGACAACGCCGTCTTCGGTCACAACGCAACCGATATTCAAGCCGTCGCTCAAGGTGTGCGCGTACACACGCGCGGGGGTGTTTGGGGTTTTGAGTCGTTGCACAATCCCCATGATACCGTCTGAGCGGCCTCCGCCGCAAGGGGCGCTAGAAAAGCGATTTCAGAATCGCTTCCAGGCGGTCCAATGTCGCAGCCGGCCCGCCGCCCTGGGCGAAGTTGCTTGCCCCCCCTCCGCGGGCCCCCAATTGACCCAGTGCTGTCCGCAACAGGCCCGCCATATCGGCCTTTGCGTCGGGCGCGCGCGAGAAGCACAAGAAACACTTTGCGCCTGCGCTCGCCAGCAGGGCGACCGTGCCGGGTTTAGACACGAGAACTTTGGCCAATCCGCGAAGCTGTCCGGGTTCACGGTCGGTAAAGACCGCAGCCACCCAGTTCGCGCCATCCACTTGCCGCGCGCGGGCCTGGAGTTCGGCCGCTTCATAGGCCATCAAGCGATCCTGCGCCTGTGAAAGTCGCGCGCGCATCGCGTGAGCCTCATCACGAATCCGGTCAAGCGCTGGCAGAAACTCCGGCGCGCCGACCATCAAGCGCTCGCTCAGCGCCTGCGATAGGGCCACGAGCGAGCGATACTGGCGAAGGGCGCGCCCGCCGCAATGAAATGCAACCCGGATGCCGCTCCGCTGCTTCTCGACTTTGGACAGAGCGATAAACCCCACCTGACCAGACCGCGTTACATGTGTGCCGCCACACGCGGACCAGTCGTAGTTCTTGAATTCGACAACGCGGATCAAACCGCTCACCTTGGGCGGCTTTCTCAGGCCAAACTGACCCACCTCAGACTCCGGCACCTCTCGCACGATCACGTCCAGATTGTCGCTGACCGCCCGATTTGCTTCGTCTTCGGCTGCCGCCAATTGGGCGAGTGTAAGGGCGGGGGTGTCAAGGTCGATCGTGGATGTCTCGGCGCCGAAGTGGACCGACAGGGTGTTGGCGCCGATCGTTCGCAGGAATGCCTGGGAAAGAAGGTGCTGGCCGCTATGCTGCTGAGTGTAGTCAGTGCGCCGCGGGACGTCAATCCATCCGGTGACCATATCGCCCGGGCCGAACGGCGGCGAGCTCGCAAGGATATGCACAATCGCGCCGTCCTCACGTTCCGTCACATCTACGACTGCGACGCCAGGGGCATTGGCGCCATAGTCGGGTTGCTCGCCGGCTTTCACATCCAAGAATATGTTACCAAGATCGTTCGGCTGTCCGCCGGCGGTCGCATAGAAGGCGGTTCTATCGAGTACGAGCCCCGGCCCCCCATCGGCGGAAGTGATCTCAATCACCTTCGACGTGAAACCGCTGATCCCTGGATTTTGATGGTAAAGCCGAATCGTCATTCGGCGATTATATTGGGGGGATGCAAAACGCCTACGTGATGCTTGCCGCGCGTCTCGCCGAAATCGCGGACCTGAACTACTCCGCATCCATCCTGAATTGGGATCTCGTGACCAATATGCCACCCGACGCGAATCGGACCCGAGGCGAACACCTGGCCACCCTGGGCCGGTTGAGCCACCAGATACAGACCGCGCCCGAAACCCGCGCGCTCATCGACGCGGCACGCTCCGAGGTCGGCGAAGATCCGGACGACGACCGGGCCGCCCTGGTGGCGGTGGCCGACTACGACATCGGATACTTTGCCACCTACACGATCGGGAACTTGCTGTCGGCCCAGCTCTTTGCGAAGGCGCGCGAGGAAACCCCGGGTCTTGATGGAGCGCTGGCGAATGGACACTACGACGGTTTTTTCGCCTGGATGCGCAGCCGTATCCACCAGCACGGTCGGAAGTATCCACCGGCCGAATTGGTCCGGCGCGCAACCGGCGGTTCGCTCTCGGCAATTCCGTATGTTACCTATCTGCGCGAAAAGTACGGCGCAATCTACGGGCTTTGAGCTCATGCTTGTGACAGATACAGACCATAACCTGAGCTTCCTCGCGGACATGGTTCGATGGCTGGGCGAGCAATTGGGCCAGGTCATTGTCGCGCTGGAAGGACAACGCATCCTCGACCTCGAGGAAGAGCTGCGCCGGCTGGCAAAAGCGAGCCGGACCGGCGATCTGGAATCCCGGCGTGCCTTGCGCGAGGCGGTCGCGCGCCTCACGCCCGCCGATGCCTACGACATGGCGATGGCGTTTACGACCTATTTCGAGCTTGTGAATCTGGCCGAAGAGGATTATCGAGCCCGCCTGCTCCGCCTGCGCCGGTCGCGCTCGAGCGAGCATGCGCCTGTGCGCGAGTCGATCGACGCGGCCCTGGCCGAACTTCGGCGGCGCGAGACGAGCCCGGATGATCTGGGGCGCCTGCTCGAATCGTTGTCGGTTGAGCTTGTGTTCACCGCCCATCCCACCCAAAGCAAGCGCCGGACAATCCTGTCAAAGTTGGCGCGGATCAAGGCCCTATTGCAGCGCGATCCGCGACCGCCCATTGCCGGCGCCCCAGACTATGACGACGAAACGAAACTCGCGATTCGGCAGGAGATCGCTGCGCTCTGGCTGACCGACCGTTCACGCACTCAACAGCCGCTGGTGACGGATGAAGTCAAGACCGGGCTGTGGTACTTCGACGCCACGCTATGGGCGGTCCTGCCCCAGCTTCAGGCGGATCTTGAGCGAGCGCTGGAACACCACTATCCGGGCGTCCGGGCTCCGAAACGCTGGCTCAGCTTCGGAAGCTGGATGGGCGGGGATCGGGACGGCAACCCGAATGTGACGGCCGCCATCACGGCCGAGACCATCCACCTGCACCGGCGCGGCGCGCTCGAGAAGTTCCGGTCCGCCGCGCGGGAACTGGCGCGACGACTGAGCGTATCCCGCCGCCGTGACATCATCGGACCCGCAGTGGACGCCCTCTTAAGCGGCAGTGATGTGTTGGGCTCAAGTCATATCCGCGAGTTGGCCGCGCGCTATCCCAATGAGCCCTATCGGGTAGCCCTGTCGGCGCTGGCCGCCCGGCTTGACGAAGCCCAGCAAACGACCCGCGCCCAACCCCTGTATCCGTTTGGCTTCACCCGGACGCTGGCCCTGTCTCCCACCCTGCAATTGCCGCTCCCGCCCGTGCCGGCCCTGTCAGAATCCGACGTGGCGCGCATATTGGATACGCTTACCAACAGCCTTCGCGCTGGACAGGGACGTATCCTGATCGACGGCGACCTGGCCAATTTGCGGACCCAGCTCAACGTTTTTGGGCTTCAAATGGCGCGCCTCGACATCCGCCAGCACTCTGAGAAACACGAGGCCGCCGTGGACGAGATCTTTGGCGCCCTGCGCCAGTTGGGCGAAGAAATCCCCGAATCCTATGCGCGTCTGGATGAGGAATCCCGGGTTGCGCTCCTCAGCGCGGCGATCAGCGTGCCCGCGGACAGCGTGATCGACCGGATTGGGACCCTGTCCGATGAAACACTCCAGGTCGTGGAGCCTCTCATGCTGGCGCGCGAAGCCGAGCGGCGCTACAGCGATGGCGTCTTCGGGATCTATGTCATCAGCATGACCCGCGAGCTGTCGGATACGCTCGAACCGCTGCTTCTTATGCGTTGGGCGCGCGCGTCCCTGCCGATTGCGCCGCTTTTCGAAACGCTCGATGACTTGCGGCGCGCGCCCGAGGTGTTGCGGGCTATGTTCGAGCATCCCGCCTATCGCGCCCATCTGGCCGCTCAGGGCAATCACCAGGTCGTGATGCTGGGCTAC
>JBKJQK010000405.1:0-5561 GCA_046594095.1 Anaerolineae bacterium
ACAGGTATGGCCGGCCGGGCGCAATCGCCTGGCGGAGCGCCACGCGCAGGAACTCGCCCTCGCCGCGCATGATGATTAGAGGCCGAAAAAGATCCAGGCCCGTCTGGCACACCGCAACGAAGGCCCGCGGACCGCCGACCGCCGGCTCGCCAAACAAGCGCACCCGACGCGGGTCATGCTCGAGCGCGTAATAGGCGGACACTGCGTCGCCGGGGCGCTGGGTTAGCAAGGGGGCCACGGCCGTTCGGAGTTCGGCGAGGGTCATTTCTTTGCCTTGCACTTGCGCAGCCCGGAGTCGGTATATTCCTGGACGTATACGCTTTCGGGAGCCATCGAAAGCGCCTTGCGCCAGGCCTCAATCGCCTGTGGACACTGGTCAGCGCTCACGTTGTAGTACGAGAAGCCAAGGAAGACGTAGTCGTTGGGCGTGATCGTCTGGCTGATCAACTGGGCGGTCGTGATGGCGCGGGTGTAATCAGAGATCGCCCGCTCGTACAGCCGGACATAGAAGTTGGCCTCGCCGCGCTTGGCGAACGCGGTATACCGGGTGGGATCCACCTCGACCGACTTGTTGAGCGCCTCGATCGCTTTCTCGGACTCGAGCAGGGCAATATGGGTGGCGCCTTTTCGCTCCCATGCCTCGGCGTACAACGGATCGATCTGGGTGGCCTGGTCAAAATAGAAGATCGCCTTCGACGCCTGCCCCAGGGCGCCGTATGCGCGGCCCATCGACACCAGCACATGCGGCAGGTTTCCGTTGATGTCGAGCGCGCGCTGGTAATAGACGATGGCCTGGCTGTAGTTGGTGGACAGTTCGTAGCCGTAGCCCAGATTGCGAACGGCATCCACATTCAGCGGATCCAACTCAACCGCAACCCGCGCGGCCGCGACGGCGTCCCGGTAATTGCCAGAATCCGCCAGCGCCTCGGCGTAGTAGGCCTGCGCGATCGCGCTCCGCCCATCCAGGGCGACGGCCTCGCGACACGTTGAGACAGCTTCCTTTACTTTGCCCAGCCAATCCTGGGCAAGGCACAGAGAGGCCTTGGCCAGCGCGCTACCCGGCTCGGACTGAACAGCGCGAAGGGCGCGAGGCTCCGCTTTCGCCGCCTGGCCGGTAAGCACCAGGAGCCGAACGATCTGGTATTGCAGGCTGATATCGTTGGGCTTGCGCCTAAGGGCCTGCTCATAGATTCCGATGGCCTTGCGGAAATCGCCGCTATTACGGACGGTGTCGGCCTCGGTCACAAAACTCTCTACGCTGCGGGTGGGCGTTGGCGCGGGCGCGGGGGTCGCCTCCGACGGTAGAAACGCCAGACCATTTCCCAGGCGGGACTGCACCAGGAGATACCCGCCGGCCAGGATGACGCCCAGAATGAGCAGAAACAGCCAGCCCGCGCCGGAGTTCCGGTTTCGACGCCGCCGCGAACCACTCCCGATGATCACACGAGCGATGGTAGCAGGTCCGGGTGAGAGGCGGACAAGCGCGCCAGGGCCAGCCTGCGGGCGGTCTTAAGGTTTCGCTACGGAGTTGCCGGCTTGTCGCCCTTATAGAGCATATCGCCGAGCAGCTTTTCGACCGCCATCGTATGGCTGTCGAATCCGTGGTTCTTGAAATACTCGGAATTGCAGTGCCACTGGCCATGGTCGAAGGTCACAATGTATTCGCCGTTGTCGCCGCGCACCACCACTTGCAGATTCAGGAACGTAAATCGATCCTTTTCTTCCGAATAGCGATGCGCCTTTTCGACCTTGCCGATGTAGCTTGAATCCATCATTTTAGTCGCTCCTTGTCACGATACGCGGCGCCGGCGACGTGCGCCGGAGCCGATTGATCCGCCCAACATAAAAGCACGCGGCTTTCAGCACGCGTGCTCATGTCCCATCTGAGGTCCAACATGGACACTCGAAGCCGGCAGGAGTATCTTAAGCGCCTCGAAGCTCAGCATAGGTTAAGGGCATTGTATACCGGCGAAAAGTATTGTCAAATGCCACGCAATGGAACCCAATACCGCGCTCATCATCGGCTCTGGCATCGGCGGGCTCGCGCTCGGCATTCGGCTGCAAAGCATGGGGATCGAAACGACGATTCTTGAGAAGCTCGACGGCCCGGGCGGGCGGGCGTATGTCCGGCGGGCGGATGGCTTCACATTCGACATGGGCCCGACCGTCATCACGGTCCCCCACTTTATTGAGGAGCTATTCGCGCTGGAGCGCGGTCAGTCCGGATTGAACGACCCGGATTTCCCACCCGCGACGCTCAGCCCGGAAGCCCGGATTACGAGCGGGATCAGCGGCGGCCCGGCCACATCGCGGTATGTCAAGATCGTGCCAATTCTGCCGTTCTACCGAATCTACTTCGATGACGGCACTCACTTCGACTACGACGGCGACCCCGCCCGCACCCGCGAGCAGATTACCCGGCTCGCCCCGCGCGACCTGGACGGTTACGAGCGCTTCCACCGCGACGCGCGGGCCATCTTCGAGCGCGGCTTTTTGCAGCTTGGATACACCCACTTTGGCGACGTGGGGAGCATGCTGCGCGTTGTGCCGGCGCTGTTCAAGCTGGACGCAGTCCGGGCCCTCTTCTCGTTCACGGGCAAGTATTTCGAGAGCGACAAACTGCGCCAGGTCTTCAGCTTCGAGCCGCTGCTCGTCGGCGGGAATCCACTGAGCGTGCCCGCCATCTACGCAATGATTCACTTTGTGGAAAAGACCTGGGGAATCCATTTCGCGATGGGCGGCACGGGCGCCCTGATCCAGGCCTTTGTGCGCAAGTTCGAGGAACTGGGCGGGCGGATTCGCTACAACGCCGAGGTCCGCCGAATCAACGTCTCCGCGGCGGGCGGCGGGGCGCCCACCCGGCTCGGGCGGAAGGTCGCCCGAGGGGTCACCCTCGCCGATGGAACAACTCTGGAAGCCGACCTGGTCGTGTCAAACGGTGACTACGCAAACACCTACCTGCGCCTGATCGAGCCGGGGGCGCGCCTGTTCCAGTCTGATACCCGGGTCAAGCTGACTCGCCAGTCCATGTCGGTGGTCGTCATTTATTTCGGCTTCCGGGCGGATGGCCTCAAGCTTGATCTGCGCCACCACAACATCATCCTGGGCCCGCGCTACGAAGGCCTCCTGACCGACATCTTCACCCGCAAAATCCTGTCGAAGGACTTCTCGCAATATCTGCATTTGCCCAGCCTTACCGACCCGAGCATGGCCCCGCCCGGGCATCACGCCGCGTATACCCTCATCCCGGTCCCCAACAACGCCAGCGGCATCGACTGGGCCACTCGCGGAGCTCCGCTGGTGGACGCGGTGCTGGAGATGCTCGACGTTCGCGGTTACATTCCAGGGCTGCGCGAGCGGCTGGTTTACAAGAGCTTCATCACGCCTGACTATTTCGAGGGAACGCTTAACAGCTATCTTGGTAATGCATTTGGCCCTGAGCCCGTGTTAACCCAATCAGCGTTCTTCCGCCCGCACAACCGGAGCGAAGATATCGGGCGGCTTTATCTGGTCGGCGCGGGCGCGCAACCGGGCGGCGGGACGCCCTCCGTAATGATGTCGGCCAAGATGACGGCGCGCCTGATCGCGGAGGACCTCAGTTTGTGATGAGGGCGCGTGGCGCGCCTGATCGCGGAGGACCTCAGTTTGTGATGAGGGCGCGTGGCGCGGAACGTCCGTGAACCCTTTGGGTGGCCCCGCACTTAGCCGAGGCCAGTAGATCAGTTGAAGGGGCCACCCAAAGGGTTCACGGACGGCGCATAGCACCTGGCCCTGCTACCGCTACCGGTTTAGGATGGATGCGTCGTCCAATAACCCTTGGGGAGGCCTCCGATCCGCCTTACCCGATGATCGCTCGGTGTGGGGCCACCCCAAGGGTTTTCGGACGTTCCCGTCGCGCCTTGAAGGCTCGCTCCGTGGCATGCGGAAAACCGTTCGCGTCCGCGTAAGGATGGACCGTCGCCCGGCTTCGCATGAGAATGGGGTCTTATGACAACCCAACCCACCCTCGCTGAAGCCATCCGCGGCGCGCGGGTTATTGCCCTGGTCGGAGCGGGCGGAAAGACGTCGCTGGCATGGCGCATCCTCCAGACCCGGCTGAGCGGTGGACAACGTTCCCTATTTTCCACCACCACCCACGTTCTGAGGCCGGCCGATGGCGCATTTGATCTGGGCGTCGTTGAGCCTCAGGCCGGAAGCGCGCTGACCCGCCTGATGGGCGGCGCCTGGCGCAGCGCCTGGGCTGCGGCGGGCATCGCGGGGCCTTTTACCGGAGATCGGACAGGCGAAATGCCAACGCTCCCGATGAAGTTACGGGGATATGCGCCGGAGGCCCTCCCCGCGTTTCTGGCCCTCGACGCGGCGCTGATCGTCGAAGCGGACGGCGCGCTTCGGCGCTGGCTGAAAGCCCCGGCTGAGCACGAGCCGGCAATCCCCGGCTGCGCCGATATTGTTGTGTGCGTAGCCTGCCTGGACGCGCTCGGACGGCCGCTTGGCGAGCCAATCGCCCACCGGCCGGAGCGGATTGCCGCCCTCACCGGCGCGCGCATCGGAGATCCCATCACCCCGGATATGTTGGCCCGCCTGTTGACCTCTCCGGATGGCGGGCGAAAGGGCATTCCGGCCGGCGCTCGCGCGATTGCGGCGCTCAGCCGAATGCGCGCTGCCCGAAATCCCGGGCTGGAGGCGGCCCTCCTGCGCGGGGGCTTTTCCGCCGTAATCGATCTGGATCTGACCGGGCGGGACTAGTTCACGAAGTACTGCCCGCCGGCCTTGTAATTGGCGCACAACGTTGTAAGATAAGCCGTGATTTCGATCAGCTTGCGATCCATCGCCTCGCGCTCGGTCCATAGATCGAGGGCCCGCGCGCGCTGAATCACCTTTTCGATCAGATCGCGAACCACGATGGCGTCGACGCCGGTCCAGTACGAAATGCGATTGATCAGGAAAAGCTTCTGCGACCGGAGATACGCTTCCGCCCGCATAAAACCCTTGCGCAGGTCGCGCCGCGAGATGCCGCGCGGCTCGGGCCGGAACAGGGCCTGAACGTCCGGATCGACATAGCCGGTGGCCGCGGCGCGATAGTGATCGGGGTCGGCGCCCATAAATTCAGCCACGGTCAGCTTGATGTCCTCGGCCTTTTCATACATCCAGTTCAAATTCGTGACGGCCACCGGTGGATGGCCGCCCAGCTCCGCGACAATACGGGCCACGTATTCGATCTTGCGCTTCGCGGTGGGCTTATAGCGGTATTTGCGCTTCCAGCCCGAGCGCGGCATCAGCCATACCTGGAAGGTCTCGGCGAAATCCTCATCCGGGTGCTTCTGGGCATAGTAATCGCCGCTCGGGTTTACGTAGCTCTTGCTCCATGGGTTGAAGTCATACGTGTCGCCATCCGGATAGGTGTTGTAGAAGTTGCCCTCGACTTCGAACAATTCCCGGAATTCGGGCTGGCGGTAGAGCTTGTAGGCATAGCAGAAGGCGTGGCCGGCCTCATGCCGCAACAGGTTGTACACGTCCGGGTCGGTGTAGTGCCAGCCGCGCAGCTCGCGATTCACCTCCTT
>JBKJQK010000439.1:0-8438 GCA_046594095.1 Anaerolineae bacterium
CCTGCGGGCCGTCACCCGGCGGGGGTGGGCGGGGGGTTTGCGCGGCCAGGCCGGCCGGCCCTGAGGCGACGGCCGTCACCGCCACGAAGATGGACAATCCGGCCCGCAGAAACGCTGCCCGGCCCAAAGTGGGCGGGCGGGCGGCGCGCGCCGCAAAAATGAAGCGGAGCCGGCTCAATCGGTTGCTCCCCTTTGTCGCGCGCTGATTTTCAGGGATTCCAGAAGCGTTCGCCCTTAACAAGCCGGACGTATTTTCCCACACGCACCGCCATCTGCGCCCGCGCACGGACCGGGTCCCGCTCTTCAAACAGAGCGAATAGCTGAGAGCGGTATTCGGCAATTGCGCCAATCCGGGCCCGCAGCGCAGCCGGTGACAGGGCGAAAGTCGTTGGACGCAATCCGGCGGTGATCCCGGGCCACGCATTTGCGGCCGCGAGCTCGGCGTACGGGTAGTCCTCGTAGTAGACGATCTGGCCGGCCGCAAAAACACGCTCCACCTGCTGGCGGGAAATGACATGGTCGACGTGCGCGCCCAGGCCGAGTGGGCAGTACACCCGCGCGCCCGGAAAACGGTGGTCGAGCTTCTCCAATGCGGACCGAAGCCTGGCTGCATGGTGGCTTCGATCGTAGGGCTTCACCCGCGCGCCGATGAACTTGCGCGAGTACAACATGCGACCCGCGCCGTCCTGGCGGTAGACCGCGTCCAGGAGGCCAAGATGGATTGTGCGCGCGCCAAGGAGCAGACAGGCCCGCCGGTCTTCGGCGCGCCGGCGGGCATACGGACGGGATTTGAGCCGCCATTCATCGTGGACGCGCAGTACCGCCGGGCTGTCAGCCACGGACACAGGCGTATCGCCTGTGCAAATTGTGGCAATCAGGACGGTCTCACCGGACCGCGCCAGAGCGTGGGCGCGCCCGCCGCACGACAGGGCGATGTCGTCCAGGTGCGGGCTAATAAACAGAATCAATACACAATCTGGACGGGCGTGCCCATGGGCGTCCAGTTGTACAACTCGAGCGCTTCGAGCGTGCCGAGAATGACGCACCCGAACGAGGCCGGCCGGCCCAGCAAGCCCGACCACAGGACCTGCCCAAAGCGGTTGACCGGCAGGGCATGGATGCCGTTCTCATACGGTCCAACGTTGTAGATCCCCATCCAGTAGGGCATGCGGAGCGACCACAGGCTCGCCCACGCCTCGGGGATCTTGGATTGAATCCGATAGTTGCCCGGGCGCGTGTCTCGGCCGCGCAACCCGGTGCTGATGACGTAGGTCCTGATCAACTGGCCATACTCATAAATCCACATCCGTTGCTGGTTGATGCTGACCTTGATCAGTTTGCTTGTCACTGTCGGAATCGGGGCCGGCGCGGGTGCTGGGACCACAGAACCGGCGCTCGGGATGATCAGACGCTGGCCGGTATAGAGCAGGCGCAGGCCGCGCAGGCCGTTGACCCGGGCAATAGCATCGGCGCTCACGCCAAAGCGAATTGCCAGGCCATACAGCGTGTCTCCGCGTCGCACGATATAGGTCACCGCGTCTTCCGCCGCGACATTATCCGGGAGGAACGGGCCCAGAACCTCTTCCGCCAGCGCGGTCTGGGCGACCGGCAAACCGGCCAAAAAACCCCCCGCGATCAGGGACAGGCTCAGAAATAGGGAAATAATGGCGCGGCTCATGGCCCTTAGTCTAGTCCCGTTTGCCAGGTTGTAAAGCCGGGGCGGTTTGCAGCCCCCTGGGAGTCGGCCGGTTTTCCTTCAGCCGGCTCGCGCGCGCTCCAAAACGTCCATGCGCCGGGAAAACTGATCGGCGGCGTATTCGACAAACTCGGCTGGATCCATCCCGAACGGGATGTCCTCGCCGTAGGGCGCAAACGCTTCGCCGATGATGTCCAGTGACAGGGCGAGCAGCTCGCTCAAGCGCCCTTCGGCCAGCTCCCACAGGGCCGGCTCGGCTCCCACAAGGCGCGTCAGGGCATGCAAACCATACGCGATGTGGCGGGCCTCATCGCGCTGCACGAGTTCCACTCCGCGGACAGTTCCGGGCATGAGACCGTTGGACTTGAGCGCGGTCATGAAGCCGCGATATCCAGTTTCAGCCAGCACCCCCTCAACGATCATGTGATAGGTGACAAGCGCCTCAACCTGGGCAGACGGGCTCGCGTCGATCAGCAGCCTGTCCAGCGCGGCAGGCAGCGCCTGGTCGAACAGGCTGGCGTAGTTGGGGCCTGGCTCAGGCAGGACCGCGCCCGGGGAAATCTCGCGCACCCATCGGTCAAACCATTCCACGTGTTTGGCCTCCTCAAACAACTGGGTGGTCAGGAACATCTCCTCTTCAAGATTATCGCCGGAGCGGCGCACCGCGATCAACAGCGGAGCCAGATCGCCGGCGACGGCCTGCTCGCCCGCCAAAAACATGCGTGCCAGCCGGAGCAGGATGTCCTTTTCGCGATCGCTCAAACCCGCCCAGTCGGCCTTGTCGATCTCAAGCGCGATCGCGGCCGGATCCCAGAGCAGGGTCTTGGCTTTGTGATACAGGTTGAGCGGGAAAGAGGCGGAATTCAGAAGTCGCATAGCTGATTTAGCGGTTTTTGATCGCGCCGCACTCGCGATACCAGTTTACGGTGTCCGCCGCAATCGCTTCCCAGGCAAAGCGGGCGCTGGCGCGCAGGCTTCCCGCCTGCAGACGTCGACGGAAAGCCGCATCGTCGAGAATCCGGCCGAGCATCCTTGCGAGGGCCTCCGGGTCGTCAGGCGGGATAAGGGCAAAGGCATCTCCATCCGTCAGGCCTGGGATCTCCACGCGTGGCGTGGTTGTCACGATGGCGGCGCCGTGGGCGAACGCGGCCATCAGCGTCCCGCGCCGGAGCGAGACGCCATCCCGGTACGGCAGCGCCAGAACCGCGCAAGCGGCAAACGCCTCCGAGACCCCGCGCTGGCCCAAAAAACCGGTTCGATAGACCCGATCGGCGACCCCAAGCTCGGCAGTCAGCGCGTCCAGCCGGCGGGCGTAGGCGATATTTGTCGCGTCACTTGCGCCGGTCTGACCGCCGATCAGAAGAATCGCCACATCCCGCCCCTGGCGGCGCAATGCGGCCAGGCTGCGGACAAGGGTTTCGCCGCCTTTGCTTTCATTCAGAAAACCAAAATAGCCGATCACGTCCGCGCCGGAGGAAATCCCGAGCGACAGGCGCCAGGCCGCCGGATCAAAGCCGGGCAGCGCGGCTGGGGCGATGTTGCTCCCGATGGGGATCGCGCGGACGCGGGCGAGACCCGCGCCTCGGAGCTCAGTTTCATCCTCAGGATTGGTGACGATTACGCCAGAAGCGGCGCGGGCCAGCGCCAGAATCGCCTGCCTGCGGAGCGGGCCCGCCTTGGGAAAGAGATACGGGACCCGCAAGTCATGGAAGGTGACCACCACGGGGGCAAACCGGATCAGCGCGCCGGGCAGAAGATTGATTGCCGGATGCATGCCATATGCGGCCGCCTGATACTGAAGATTGAACACGTCCGGGCGATCAGCGGCCGCGGCCCGCCTCAGGAGGCGTGCCGCCGACCAGCCCCATGCGCCGGCCAGCCGGCGCGTTGAAACACCGTCCGCCACGTCCGACTCGGGCGCGCCGACCGCCGTCCGGGTGAGGACACGCGGGGAGTGGCCAGCCGCGCTCAGAGCCCGGGCGAGCTCGCGGGTGAAATCCCCCAGACCGCCCTGGTGGGGCGGATACTCGCCGGCGATCAGGTCAACGCGCATGTGGCAAGCGTATCATCGTCCGGCGCTTTCGGACCGCCCGCGTATCATTACGATCATGTTTCCATTCGCAACGCCCGCCTGGGCGGCCGCGCTACAGGCTGCCATTAACGCCAGCCCGGCGTATCGTGAAGCGGCCCGCAACTGGGAGGGCGACTTCTGGTTCGTCGTTGAGCCAGCCGACGGCGAGGAAGCCAATGCGCGGGCGCTGATCTACGTGGACCTATGGCACGGCGCCTGCCGGTTGTGCGAACTCGCCGCGGATGAGACTGCCCGGATGCCCGAATTCCGCATCTCAGGAAATCGCCGGAACTGGCAGCGGGTCGTCCAGCGTGAAATAGACCCGATCCGGGCGTTGATGACGGGCAGTCTGCGGTTGAAGGGCAACATGGCAAAGGTCATGCGCAACGTGAAGGCCGCGCAGGAACTCGTGTTGTGCGCGTCGGCCGTGCCGACGGCGTTTTAGGCTCGACCCAGCCAGACCAGAAACTCCCGATTCCCGTCGGCGCCCAGCAGAGGCGAATCGATCACACCCCGCGACGGCCAGCCGCAGCCGGCCGCAAAACTGACGATCTTTTCGACCACCGCGGCGTGCACGTCCGGGTCGCGCACAATCCCGCCTCTGCCGACTTGCGCGCGGCCGGCCTCAAACTGCGGTTTGATCAACGCGACGACCTCCGCGGCGGTAACCGTCGCCGCGATGGTAACCATCGACATCCATTTGAAAACCTGGGGCAGGATCATCGTGAGCGAGATGAAGGACACGTCCGTAACGGCCAGGCTGATCGGCTCGGGGAGCGCGTCGAGATAGCGGGCGTTCTCGCGCTCGCGAACCACCACCCGCGGATCCTGGCGCAGCCGCCAGTGCAACTGGTTGGTGCCCACGTCCACCGCATAGACCCGGGTTGCGCCGCGCTGAAGGAGGCAATCGGTAAATCCGCCCGTGCTGCTGCCCGCGTCGGCGCAAATCCGGCCGGCCGGGTCGATTCCAAAATGATCCAGGGCCGCCTCGAGTTTGAACCCGCCCCGGGACACGTATCGGGGCGGCTGGGCGACAACGACTTCAACCGCCTCGAGGACCAGGCGGGCGGGAGCGTCAATGACCTGGCCATTCACCCTGACCTCGCCCGCCCGGATCAGGCGCTGGGCCCAGTCCCGGCTTTCGGCCAGGCCGCGGGCAACCATCAGCGCGTCGAGTCGGGTCTTGGGCATCGGCATCAGCCTCGCAACGGCAACACTAACGTCCGAAGTCCAGTCTATCGATCATCCGCGCGGGGAAACCATGGCCGCGCATTTTGTCCTGGGTAGCCTGGATGGGGTATTCCACGCGATGATGAGTCCAGGTAGGCGTGACGGTATCCAGCAGGGCGTAGGCGGCGCGCGGGTCGCCATCACGGGGCTGGCCCACGCTGCCGGGATTGATGATGTAGCGGGCGTCCCGGCGCAGGGCCAGCGGCGCGCCAGGAGTCGCGTATGACAAACGGACGGTGTGCGTCTTTCCATCCTCGACAAAGATGGCCGGAATATGGGTATGCCCGACGAGGCAATAGCGCTGGGTAAACCGGGGAAAATTTTCCTCGGCCACCATGACATCCAGAACGTATTCCCAAATCGGCTCGCGCGGGCTGGCATGAGCAAGGAAATACTCATCCAACGCCTCGGAGGACGGGCGGGCCATCAGGAAGCGCAGGTTCTGGGGGGTGAGCGCCTCGCGGGTCCATTCCGCCAGCGCGGCGGCATCCGGGTTGAAAGTCCGCAAGTCGATCCGCCCGAGGGCTGCCCAGTCATGGTTTCCGGACAGGCAAACGTGCGGCAGGGTCTGCAGCAGGGCAATGCATTCGTTTGGATCAGGCCCGTAGCCCACCACGTCGCCCAGGCACCACACAATGTCGTAGTGGGCGCCGCGGCTGGCGACGTCGGCCAGCACAGCCTCGAAGGCCGCCAGATTGGCGTGGATGTCGGAGATAATCAGGCAGCGCATGGGTTGCTCGGGGTCAAACTAATCCCGGCGCATCACCCCGGGCGATTCTCCAGTTGGCGATCCCGGTTTTCATGACCTTGAGGCCCAGCAGCGCGCATTTGACCCGGGCCGGTGTCAGCGGGGCGCCAATGAGGTCGAGGACGCGCTGGCGATCCGTCCCGAGAGCGTCTGCAAGGGCCTTGCCCGCGACTTCTTCCATCAGCATCGAAGCCGAGGCCTGGCTGATGATGCATCCATCACCCGAAAAGGCGATATCGGCAATCGATTCTCCATCCTCAGACAGAAGGATGTCGACCCGAATCCGGTCGCCGCACAGAGGATTCGTCTCTTCGTGGCTGATCTGCGCGCCTGCCAGCGTGCCCTGCCGGCGCGGATTCTCATAATGGTCCAGAATGTTGTCGCGATACAGATCACTCATGCAGGGCCTCAACTGAGAAACTCGGCAGCTTTCACCGCAGCACGTCGATGCGGGCGGCTGCGGAGCCAGCCGAGCCACAATCCACCACCAGGTCAAGCGCGCCCGCCGGAAGATCATCAGCCACGGTCCAAATCCAGGCAATCACGCCATCCGCCGGGGCCTGAGATGCATTGACGCCCGAAATAGGCTGGCGATCACGCGGGCCGGCCGGGTTTATGACCCGCCACAGCCCGCACACTGCGCCCGGTTGGGCACGGACAGTCATGGCGGCCACCCCCCCTCGAGCTACCTGAAGGGCAAGTGGGCGGGCCGTAACCCCAGCGGACGGCGCCGTCGCAGCCGGAACAGGCTCATCCGGGCCGGCTCCCGCAACAATGCGGGTGGGCCGCGGCGTGGCCGTGGGCGGATAGGTAGGTGTGGCGGCTAGCGCAGTGATCGTGAGAATGACGGCCCGCGATGTCGCCGGCGAATTGACCGTGGCCGAGGGGCCAACCGTCGCGGTGGGCGGATCGGGTGTTGTCGTTGCGGCCGGCGCCCCAACCGGGCCAGCCGTTCGGGTAGGCGCGGGCAGGGTCGACTGAAGCGGGGGAACCGAGCCGCAGGCGCATAGCAAACCGACAGCTGCCCATGCAATTGCGGCGCGCGACAAAGATCGCATGGGAGAGAGTTTACAGTATCAGCCGGGCGCGCCGGGCAATAAAAACAGGCGCGCCGTGTCCGGCGCGCCTGAGCGATGGGCGTTGATCGACGCGCTATTTTTTGGCGGCGGGAGCCGCTTTGGTTCCTGGGGCGGCCTTGGCGGCGGGAGCCGCTTTGGCTCCTGGGGCGGCTTTGGCTCCCGGTACAGCTTTGGCTCCCGGTACAGCTTTGGCGCCGGCTTCGGCACCCTCTTCGTCCTTCTTGCCCTTCTCGATGACTTCGACCTCGCCCGAAGCCGCGGCGACTTCATCGGTCTTGACCTCGACGTAGCGCACCATGCGCGCAATTTCATCCTCGGGATCCTCAAGCACCTCAACGCCCTCGCGGACGGCCAGGTCCTTGACTCGGATGATGTCGCCGATCTTCATCGCGGACACGTCGACCCGGATTTCGTCAAACAGATCGCCCGGCAAACAGCGAATGCTGAGGCGGTTCATGTTGTCAAGCAGAACGCCCTGGCCGCTCTTCAGATCGGGCGACTCGCCGAAAGTCACAAGGCGCACTTCGGCGTTGAGCTTCTCGGTCATCGACACTTCATAGAAGTCGATGTGCTTGATGGTGCGTTTGATCGGGTCGCGCTGGACCTCGCGCGGCAGGGCCATCCGAGCTTCGGTCTGGGTGGCGATGCTGAGCGTGATCAGCCCGTTGCGGCCAGCCCGGCGGAGCGCGCCTGTTGCCGCCTTGAGGTCAACCGAAACATGCGTTGGGGTGTCGCGATGACCGTATACGACGGCCGGCACGCGCCCGCTCCGGCGCAGGGCCGGGTTGCCTTTGCCAACCAGCGTACGCAGTTCAGCATCCAATTGAATAGGTTCAGCCATGATTATCCTTTGCGCAACCGCCCATCGGGTCGTGTATTCGCCCTACTCACGGTCTGCGGATGGGCACCGGAAAGGGTGCCGAAGTATTGGGCCGTCCCATGGGGCGGCGGGCGAAGAGTATACAACAGGCGCCAAACCGGAAGCGTGGGCGGACACATAGAATAGACATACGCCATGGCACGTGACGTTTTCCTGACCACACCGGCTTATGAAGCCGCCATCAACTACGACGAAGCCGCATTCGGCCTCTCGGCGGGAGTCGCATCGCCCTGGACGGTTTCTGTTCGCGACGCGAACGGGGCGGACGCTGGCCGGCTGGTGGGTTTCGAGGGCGAAGCGGGCTTGATTATCGGCATGCACGGGCTAAAGCCGGATTCCACGGCCGAACGGGCGGTTGAAATTACGGTGTTTCGGGTCAATGACGCGCTCCGGGCGCACAGGGCCGGTGGCCAGGTTCTTTCGGCGTTGGAACGCTGGCTTCTCAAGCGCGGCTGGCGGGGCAACATTGTGAAACGGATGAAGTTCGCTGACCCGGCGCAGGTCGTTGATATCCGGACCTTCTGGGTTGGGCAGGGCTTTACCCACGTGCTCGAGGAAACGGGGCGCTGGGACGAGCACGTGTTCAAGCGTTGGCGATGAAGACGGCTGGAAGCACGACCCGGCCCAAAGCCCCTCCCAGCGCCGGTGCGGCTGGAAGCACGACCCGGCCCAAAGCCCCTCCCAGCGCCGAGGCGGCTGGAAGCACGACCCGGCCCAAAGCCCCTCCCAGCGCC
>JBKJQK010000497.1:0-12657 GCA_046594095.1 Anaerolineae bacterium
GGTTCAGGGGCGTCTGGCCGCCAAATTGGGCGAGCATCGGGACCGTAAGCGCGCCTCCCCAAGACTCGGTGTCATAAACGTTCAAGGCATGTTCAAGCGTGAGCGGCTCAAAATACAGCCGGTCCGCCGTGTCGTAATCGGTGCTGACCGTCTCCGGGTTGCAATTGACCATGATGGTCTCCCAGCCCTTGTCGCGGAGCGCATAGCACGCCTGGACGCAGCAGTAGTCGAACTCAATTCCCTGTCCGATCCGATTCGGCCCACCGCCCAGGATGATGATTTTCCTGCGGTCCGTCGGCTCGGCCTCGTCGAACCCCTCGTAGTGGCTGTAGAGGTAAGGCGTGTTGCTCTCGAACTCGGCCGCGCAGGTATCGACCCGGTAGAACCCAGCGACGACGCCCAGCGCCTTGCGGCGCGCCCGGACGTCATGCATGGACGGCGCCTGGCCATCTTGGGGCTGGGCAAGCCGGGCGATGAAGGCGTCGCCGAGCCCTTCGCGCTTGGCCCGCTGGAACAGCTCGCGCGAAATTGAGGCAAGGGTATTCCCGGCGATTTCCCGCTCTGTGTCGAGCATGGCCTGGAACTGGGCCACAAACCACGGGTCATAGCGGGTGGCGGCGCAGATCTGCCCGGCGGTCGCGCCCGCGCGGAGCGCATCAAAGACGTCAAACAGCCGGGTTGCCGTTGGGCGCCGTATCGCCTCCAGCTGCGCCGACAGATCGCCCGCCGGAGGCGGCCAGCTTCCATATACGCCGGCCTTGCCAATCTCAAGCCCCTGGGCGGCCTTATTGAGCGCCTCGCGAAACGTGCGGCCGATCGCCATCACTTCACCCACCGATTTCATCTGCGGCCCGAGGGTGGCATCCGCGCCCTCGAATTTCTCAAATGCCCAACGCGGAAACTTGACGACGACATAGTCCAGCGACGGTTCGAACGAGGCGGGCGTCTTGCGGGTGATGTCGTTGGGAATCTCGTCCAGCGAATAGCCCACCGCCAGCAGCGCGGCGATCTTGGCAATGGGAAAGCCGGTCGCCTTGCTGGCCAGGGCCGACGAGCGAGAGACGCGCGGGTTCATCTCGATGACCAGGGTGTCGCCATTGGCGGGATTGACCGCAAACTGAACATTGCTCCCGCCCGTCGCGACACCCACCGCGCGCATGACGATTTTGGCCTGGTCACGCAAGCGCTGGAGTTCCCGGTCCGTCAGCGTCAGGGCGGGCGCGACCGTGACACTGTCGC
Organism: Anaerolineae bacterium; assembly: GCA_046594095.1. Taxonomy (GTDB): domain Bacteria; phylum Chloroflexota; class Anaerolineae; order J036; family Brachytrichaceae; genus Brachythrix. The sequence continues at coordinate 1,240 of JBKJQK010000497.1, forward strand.
CGGTGTGGACGCCCATCGGATCGATGTTCTCGATCGAGCACACCACCACGAAGTTATCCTTGTGGTCGCGCATGACTTCGAGCTCGTATTCCTTCCAGCCCAGGACGCTTTGCTCGATGAGGACCTGTCGGGTCGGGCTTTCGCGCAAGCCATGTTCGCACTTTGCGCGAAGCTCGGCCTCATCCCACGCGATTCCGCCCCCGCTTCCGCCCAGCGTGAACGATGGCCGGATGAGAACGGGATAGCCAATCTCAGCGGCAAGCCTGACTGCGGCGTCCACCTCCGTGACCGTGTCGCCGCGGGCGACAGCCAACCCGCAGGCGGCCATCGCCTCCTTGAAAAGCTGCCGGTCTTCGGCCATCTTGATCGATTCGACACTGGCACCGATCAACTGGACGCCGTACTTGTCAAGAATCCCTTGCTCGGCCAGGTCCACCGCCAGGTTCAACGCGGTTTGCGCGCCTACCGTTGGCAAGAGCGCATGCGGCTTTTCGCGGGCGATGATCCGCTCCAGCATTTCCACCGTAAGTGGCTCGATGTACGTGGCGTCCGCAAACTCCGGATCGGTCATGATCGTGGCGGGGTTGGAGTTGACCAGCACGACGCGATAGCCTTCGCGGCGGAGCACCTTGCAGGCCTGGGCGCCGGCGTAGTCGAACTCGCATCCCTGGCCGATCACGATGGGGCCCGAGCCGATGACGAGGATGCTTTGGATATCAGTTCGTTTGGGCATTTTTGCGGGGCAAGTCTATCAGGCCCAGGGCAGCGGGCCGTGACATGCTATAGTTGGCGCACAGGCAAAGACGCAGACGAGTACGCGCAGCAATATCGGCAGAGAGTCCGGGCCTGAGGTGAAAGCCGGATCGAGTGCGCTGCGAGGAATGGCCTGCCGAGCCGCGCGCCGAACGCCCGATTGGGCCGGTAGGTTAGCCGGAACCGCCACCGTTAACGGGCGGAGCGCATTTGTGCGCGCGTGAAGGGGCGACCTGGCGGTCGCCCGAACCCAGGGTGGCACCACGAGCAACGTCTCTCGTCCCGATGCGGGCGGAGGCGTTTTTTGTTTTCCGGGCGACGCGCCCGGGCCGAGGAGTCGTGACGGGTGCCAAGACTAACCATCAAACCGACGCTCGAGGAAGTCCGTGAGCTGAGCGCGCGCGGCAATTTGATCCCGGTATATGCCGAACTGCCGTCGGATCTCGACACGCCGGTCTCCCTCTTTCTGCGACTGGCCGGGAACGATCCGGCATTTTTGCTTGAGTCCGTCGATGGGGGCGAACGCATCGCCCGCTACTCGTTTATGGGCATCCGGATGCGTGAGGCGCTGGTCCTGCGCGGCCAGGAACTCACCCGGCACACCCTTGATGAGAAGGGCCTGCATGTGACTGGGGTGCCCATCCCCTCCCCCGACCTGAAGCCCGGCGACGCGCCCCGCGAGGGAGACGTCCTGGACGCGGTTCGCGCGGAGATGAAGCAGTATGCGTTCGTGCCCCTGCCCAACCTGCCCCGCTTTTGCGGCGGTCTTGTCGGCTATACCGGCTATGACGTGGTGCGCCAATTCGAGGATCTGCCCGCCACCGCGACGGATACGCTAGGCGCGCCTGACGCGGTGTATGTGATGGCCGATACGCTTGTGGCCTTCGACCATGCCCGCCAACGCCTTCTGATCATCGCGAACGCGTACATCGACGGCGCTGAATCGCTATCGGACGCCTATGAGGACGCGGTCGCCCGGATCAAGAGCATCTATGCCCGATTGTCCGCGCCCCTGGCCACCCTGACACCCAATCCAAACGCGGTGTGTTCGCCCGCCAAGTCGAACAAGACTCAGGACGAGTTCGAGGCGCTGGTGATGCGGGCCAAGGACTACATCGACAGCGGCGACACCTTCCAGATTCAGGTCTCGCGACGGTTGGCCCGCCGGACCACCGCCCACCCCTTCGCGATCTATCGCGCCCTGCGGCGGATTAATCCTTCGCCGTGGATGTTCTATTTCGACTTCGGCCAACTGCTGTCCGACCCGGCCAATCAGCGGGCCTTTCCCTTGCGCCTGATCGGGGCATCCCCGGAGATGCATGCCCGGTTTGAAGACGGGATTGCGACGGTGCGGCCGATCGCCGGGACGCGCCGGCGCGGACATACCGAAGCCGAGGACAGGGCGATGGCCCAGGAGCTCATCACGGATCCAAAGGAGCGGGCGGAACACGTCATGCTGGTCGATCTCGGCCGCAACGACATTGGCCGGATCGCCAAGTACGGGACGGTGAGCGTGCCCGAACTGATGATCATCGAGAACTACAGTCACGTCATGCACATCGTCAGCAGTGTTCAGGGGACGGTCCGCGACGGGCTCGACAGCTTCGACGTCTTGCGGGCCACCTTCCCCGCCGGCACATTGACCGGCGCGCCCAAGGTCCGGACGATGGAGATCATAGAGGAGCTGGAGGGCGAGCGGCGTGGGATCTACGGCGGATGCGCGGGCTACTTCTCCTTCAACGGGATGATGGACACCTGCATCGTGATTCGGACCATCGTCATGATTGGCGACACATGCTACCTGCAGGCCGCCGGCGGTGTGGTCGCCGACAGCACGCCCACCGGCGAGTTCAAGGAATCGGCCAACAAATTGCGCGCAACGATGGTCGCCATCGACGAGGCGGAGCAGGCATAACCATGATCGCAGTCATCGACAACTACGACTCGTTTACCTACAACCTCGTCCAGTATCTGGGCGAGCTGGGCGCCGATGCGCGGGTATTCCGCAACAACCGCATTACGGTTGAAGAATTGGCTTCGCTCAGGCCGGCCGCCCTGGTCATCTCGCCGGGGCCGGGCTCGCCCGAGAAGGATAGCGGGGTCAGCAATGACGCGCTGCGCCACTTCAGCGGGAAGATCCCGATCCTGGGGGTGTGCCTGGGCCAGCAGTGCATGGGTATTGTCTTCGGAGGCCGGGTGTCGCGCGCGCCGCGGCTCATGCACGGCAAGGTCTCGCCGGTGTATCACAACGGCAAGGACCTGTTCCGCCAGTTGCCCAATCCCTTCGACGCCACGCGCTACCACTCGCTGATCGTTGAGGAGCCCCTGCCCCCGGACCTCGAAATGAGCGCCTTCACCAAAGAAGGTGAACTGATGGGCCTGCGCCACCGGCATCACCCGACGTTCGGCGTGCAGTTTCACCCCGAGAGTATTCTGACCCCCCACGGCAAGAAGTTGCTGGGGAATTTCCTGTCGATGGTGTAGGTGGAGCCCATGATTCAGTCTCTAATCGCCAAACTGTTCGAACACAAATCGCTCACGCTCGAAGAAGCCGAGCAGGCGATGGACACGATCTTTTCAGGCAACGCAACGCCGGCCCAGATCGGGGCCTACCTGGCCGCCTTGAGGATGAAGGGCGAGACGGCGGAAGAGATCGCCGGGAGCGCCCGGGCCATGCGGGCCAAGGCCCTCCATGTCCCGACCCACCGCGACCGAATCGTTGACGTCGTCGGCACGGGCGGCGACCGCTCGGGCACCTTCAACATCTCGACGACGGCGGCTTTTGTAGTGGCGGGGGCCGGCGCGCCGGTGGCCAAGCACGGCAACCGGGCCGCTTCATCGCAGAGCGGCGCCGCAGATGTTCTTTCGGCGTTGGGCGTCAAGGTCGACCTGCACCCGGAGCAAGTCGGGCGCTGCATCGACGAGATCGGGATTGGATTCATGTTTGCCCAGATTCATCACCCGGCGATGAAGCACGCGGCCGGCGCGCGCCGAGAAATCGCGGCCCGGACCATCTTTAATATTCTTGGCCCGCTCACCAACCCGGCCGGCGCCAAGCGCCAGCTATTGGGCGTATTTTCGGGTTCGCTCACCGGCTTGATCGCACAGACCCTCCTCGAGCTGGGCTCCGAGCACGTCCTGGTCGTGAACGGTCTGGGCCATGTCGACGAACTGGTTCTCGACGGGGCCAATACAGTGAGTGAACTCAGGGCCGGGAAAATCACCCATTACGAGCTGCGCGGCGAGGCATTCGGTCTCGCCCATGCGGCTGTCGAGGAACTGGGAGGGGGCACTCCCGAGTTTAACGCGGCCATCACCCGCAGCGTGCTCGAAGACGCCGCCACTCCAGCGCGTCGAGACGTCGTGCTGTTGAATGCCGGCGCGGCGTTGTATGCGGCGGACGTCGCGGACGATATTGGCCACGGAGTCGAACTCGCCCGCGAGTCGATCCGTTCAGGTAAGGCGCTGGAAAAACTGGAAGCGCTGATCAATCTGAGTCACGCGCTGGCGTAGCGAGAATCCAACCACGACTCGGAATATGGGTCACCCGGCGCAGACTACGCCTTTGGCTCGCGCCGGAAGCTGAGCAGGAACAGGATCACCACCCCGCCGACAATGCAGATATCGGCGATGTTGGAGACTGGCCAGTCGAAGTTGATCTGAGGAATCTGCAAGTGGATAAAGTCGGTCACATAGCCCTGGCGGATGCGATCGACCACATTGCCTGTCGCGCCGCCCAACTGCAAGCCGAGAGCCAGGCGCGACAGCCGGTCGCCCACCGGCAACCTCGGCGCATAGTAGAGGATCAACCCGCCCACAAACAGAAAGACCACGAAGAAGAACACGCCGCCGTTCGGCAGCAGGCTGAAGGCCGCGCCGGTGTTTTGTGTCCGGGTGAAACTCAGATATGGGTAGATGAAATCGAAGATCGGCTTATTCTGATAAGGCGCGATATTCGCCTCGATCAGGGCTTTGGTCACCTGATCGGTCAGCAGCGCGATTCCGGCCACGAGCAGCAACATCCCATAGCGGCTGAAGAAACTAGCCGCCTGCGCTGGCGCGATCGTCACGGGTTCGCTGGTCGAGGCTTGATTGTCCATTTCGTTTCATGTTAACAGAAAGTCGCGCTATCTGCGCTTCACCGCCAACACGCGGATCGGTTTGCGGCGCACACGGCCTTACGGTGCCCCGCGGGCTATTTGCGGTGCGTCGACTTCGGCGGTTCGGATTTCAGCAGCCCGAACCCAATCAGTACGATGCCGGCCAGCATCGCCACGTGAGCGAGGCTGAAACCCGGCAACGCGCCGATCCGAATCACGACCATGGTCGCGCCGCGGAGAACGCCGTCGAGCAGACTGGACGCCAGACCGCCCGCAATAAGTGCATAGCCCGAACGCCGGAGCAAATCGGTTTCGGGCGCCCACATCCACATTAAGGCGGCCAACGCAACCCCCAGAAGCTCAACACCCAAGGCCAGGCCGCCGGTCAAACCGGTGCGGGCAATCGGCGTCGCGCCGATCTTCGAAAGCTGATCGATGGCGAAAACCAGGCCGGCGATCGCAAGCGGTACCCAGGTCGCGGCGGCCAAGTATGGCGCTGCCGCGGCTTGCCGCGCAACGCGCGGCGCTGCCATTGGCGTTGGTTTCGAGGGGGCTCGATGCTGAACTGAGGGCGCGGGTTGACCGCGAAAGGCGGGCTGCACGACGACATCGCCAACATCTATCCGGCCCGTCTGCCAGCCCCGCAGCAGAGACCGCCCATCTGCCCCCGCCCCGCTCCGGCTAAGCCGCTCCATAAGCAGGGACTCGTCGCCGCACACCAGCACCGCGCAGCTCGGCGCCGACAGAAAGTAACGCGAGGCTTCAAGCAATTGAGCCGCGTCCTCGGAGGACGCCTGGTGGGCGTTGTCGACGACAAATAACAAGACCGCATTCGCGAGCGACACCACGTTTAGGATCATCGCAGGCAGCGCCGAGCGAAAGCGCTTAACAAACGCGCTCGTCGCCTGGGCCACCGCAGCCGCGGCTGATTCGTTCGACGAGGCTCGATCCGCTTCTTCTTGCAGGCGGGTCAGTTTCAGCAGCTCGGATCGCAGCGCCGACACGGCCGGTTTCTCCGAGGCCAGGGCCGATTCGGACAGCGCCTCAAGCAGCTCAAAGACCAGGAACTGCCACGGCCGCAGATACGGGGGAAGGTTTGCCGCATCGACATAGGCCGCCAGCACCTTGCGATGGTCAGGCGTTCGAGGTTTGCGCGGCCCATCCGGCGCAGCCACCCGCAATACCTCTTCGATATCCTTTCGGGCGCCAAACAGCGTAAGCATGTGCGGACCCGGCACACCATGGGTGCGATCCAGCTGCGACAACAACCGGGACAGCGCCCGCTGCTGATCCATGGTCAGCATATCCGCGACGTCGGCGTCTGATAGGATGCGCGTGCGTTGGGCTGTTTGCATGCCTGTAAGCCTAGTGTATCGCCAATTCCACGGAATCCGTCCTAGGCGAGGGCGATCCCCAGGTTGAGCGTCTCGCCATCAAATCCGTCGGCCGAACTATGACCGGCCGGATGTTCCGAGGCGCGCAGCGTCACGCTGAGGGTCTCAGCTTGAACATACGCGCTGAATGCATTTAGCGCCTGGGCCAGGCGCGGCGAGGCGGAATACTCCGTCGCGATCCGGTCGGTGATCTTGAGGCCCGAAGCCTTGCGTAGGTCATTGATTCGCCGGACCGCGTCGCGGGCCAGGCCCTCGCTGATCAAAGCCTCGGTCATGCTCGTGTCCAGGGCGACCACAATCCCCTCCGCGCCCTCAACCACAAGCCCTTCACGGGGTTGGGCCTGGGCCAGAATCTCATCAGCCTGTAACGTCACCAGCTCGCCATTGACGGTCAACTCGACGGGTGAGAGCGCCTTGACCGACCCGACAACCCCTGCCGGATCCAGCGCGGTCAGCGCCGCCCGCAATTTAGGGAAGTCGGCCCCAAAGCGCGGGCCTAATTTTCGATTGTCGGGCAGAATCCGATAGGTCACCAGATCGCCTTCGCGCCTGGCAAACTCGATTGCTTTGATGTTGAGCTCTTCGGCGATCACATCGCGCTGGCGGGTGATGGCGGCCTGCCCGGCCGCGTCCGCGACGACAAAGATACGGGCCAGAGGTTGACGGACTTTGACCTTGGCTTGGGCCCGCAGGCTGTGACCGAGATTGACCGTAGTCCGCGCAATCTCGACATCGGCAAGCAGCGCCTTTTCGGCCGCGCTGAGCGAGCGACGGGCTGGGAAGGGCTGGTGATGGACCGAAAATGCCCCCGCCGGCGCCTCACCCGCCGCGACCAGATTGAGGCCGGTCAGGTTTTGCCACATGACCTCCGTCAGGAACGGCATGACGGGCGCGAACAGCCGGCAGACGGTCGTGAGTACCTCGTGCAAGGTCTCATAGGCGGCCCGCTTGTCGGCATCCATCTCGCCCCGCCAGAATCGCTCTCGCGAGCGACGGACATACCACTTGGACAAGTCGTCGACAAAGCGCTCGCCCGCGAGCGCGGCAGTTCGCGCGTCGTAGTCGTCGAGCGCGCCGCCAATCTCGTCGGTGACCTGGGCGAGGCGCGAAAGCACCCACCGGTCGAGCGAGTTGGTCTCGCCGGTCACGGCCTGGCCGGGCTTCCAACCGTCGATGGACGCATAGTTGCAGAAGAACGCGTACACGTTCCACAGCGGGATGATGACGTCCCGGCGGATGTGGTCGAGCGGCTTCCAGCCAAACAGAAGGTTTTCTTCGGGCCGGTGTCGGGCGTAAGTCCAGCGCATGACATCGGCGCCCGCCTTCTCGGCGGCCTCGTTGAACTCGATCGAGTTGCCCTTCGACTTGTGCATCGACTCGCCCTTCTCGTCGAGCAGGGTCGCGAAGCCGAGGATCGCCCGGGTGGGGGCGTGCTCCTCAAGCACGGTGCTCATCGCGATCAGCGAGTAGAACCAATTACGGAATTGGCCGGGGAAGCTTTCGGTGATGAAGTCGGCCGGAAACCACTTGGCCCACGCTTCGCGATTGCCGCGATAGCCAAGGGTGCTGTAGGTGACGATACCGGCATCGAGCCACGGATTACCCACATCCCGCACCCGAGTGCCGATCTGACCGGTTTTCGGGTCGCGGATCTTGACGTGGTCGACCCACGGCCGATGAGGTGTATGGCCTTCGAACGTTTGCCAGCCCTCTACCGCGCGCGCCTTTAGCTCCTCCTGGCTCCCGATCACCTCAAAGCTTCCGTCCGGGTATTCCCAAATCGGGAGGGCCAGCCCCCAGTAGCGTTTCTTGGAGATCATCCAGTCGTGCATATTGCGCAACCAGTCCAGTTCGCGCTCCTTGCCAAACTCGGGGATCCAGTTGATCGTCGCGGAGACCTTCATCATCTGATGGCGCAACTGGTCCATTGAAATGTACCACTCGTCCACCTGGCGGTAGAGCAGCTTGGTCTTGCAGCGCCAGCAATGCGGGTAGCGGTGGTGATAGGTATCCCGCCGGTACATGAAGCCCTTGTCACGCAACAGACGCTCGACGTCGTTGGGAACGTCATGGCCAAATTTGCCGGTCAGAACGCCAAATCCGGCCATGAAGTTGCCGGTCTCGTCGAGCGGCGCCACGGCGGGCGTGTCGAACTGCTTGCCCAGCTTATAGTCTTCTGGACCGCATCCGGGCGCATTGTGGACAATGCCGGTGCCTTCGGCCTCACCGACCTCATCCCACAGAATAATGGTGTGGGGAAAGTCAGTCTTGCCGGTCCGCTTCGTCCACTCGGCCTCAGCGTCCTGCCAGGCGGGGAGATTATCAAATAGCCCGGCATACGTCCAGCCATTCATCCCCGCCCCTGCGATGTAACCCAACAGCTCGTATTCGCCGGTGAGCAGCTTGAGGGTTTGAGAACCAAGGACATACGCCGCGTCGCCCTGCCGGATGATGGCGTATTGAAGTTTCGGGCCGACCGCGCACATGACGTTGGCGGGAAGAGTCCACGGCGTCGTCGTCCAGGCCAGCGCATAACGAGCGGATGCGGCCTTCCAGGCAGCCGCGGCCTCGGGCGTCGCCCAGGCGGCAGCCGACACGTCCCAGCTCAACAGCTTCATCCGCACGGTAAAGGCGGGATCCGGCACGTCCTTGTAACCATCAACCTCCATTTCGTGCTGGCTGATGCCAGTCGCGCAGCGCGGGCACCAGGGGATGACATCCCCGCCACGATAGATCCAGCCGTTCTTGAAGCACTCCTTGAGGAAGCCCCAGATCTGGTAGTTGTTCTCGTCCGCGAAGGTGAAGTAGCTGCCGGCCAACTCGGGCATGCCCAGTTTGCCAACCAATTGCTCGACGGTTCCTGTCACCTCACGAGCCCCGCGCTTGAGGGTGAGCGTCTGGCCCGGGTCTTCCGCGATCTTATCGGCCAGCATGCGCAATTCGGTCGGATCGTTCCAGTCCATCCAGTATCCGAGGCGGATCGACTGTTCCGTCTGTTGGGCGGCTGACTTGAGCACGCGCTGTTTGCAAAGGCGGATAAAGTTCTCAATCCCCATCGCCTCGATATCCCGTTTGTTCTTCAGCCCAAGCGCCTTCTCGACCTCGACCTCGACCCACAGGCCCTGGCAATCGAAGCCATTCTGCCAGCGCTGATTGTGGCCAAGCATAGCCTTGTAGCGCTGCCACATATCCTTGTAGGTCCGGCCCCAGGCATGGTGTACGCCCATCGGGTTGTTTGCCGTAATCGGGCCGTCAATAAATGAGAAGCGTTTCTCGGACGAGGCCAGCAAGGATCGAAGGCGCTCAAAAGCCGCGGTACGCGACCAGAAAGCCAGCACATCGCGTTCCTGGCTGGCAAAATCCACCTGGGTGGAGACCGTTTGGATGACCGTATGAGACATGATTTTTCCGTGGAAACCCTTTCCGCGACAGGCGTAGGGGCCGCGCGATGATACTACAATGACACATGTTGAAGTGCCGGGTCATCATGGGTGATTTTCCCTTTTGCGGGTGCGCGCGGCGCCCTCATTGACGGCGCCGGTACTTGGGGGTCTCGCTCCCGGGTCCGAGGTGGAAGTATCAGAATACATGGGCGAATGGGCCCGTCAGAATCTCTCAGCGGGCGCCGCGCGCGTGGGCGATTTGGCCGATATGGCGCTTGAGGCGTCGGCATATGTCTTTGGGGGCTATCTGGTCGATCCCACCGCGCCATTGGATCCGGTGACTCCGGTAACCACCTCCCGTTGCGCGCTTGGTGTGAATGTCATCTCGAACGGAGGCGCGGCCGAGCGATTTGGGCAGGCCGGTTGCCGCTATTTCGTCGTCATTGATGACTTTGCGGGGGCCAGTCTCCTCAAACGAAAGTATTCAGACGCGACCGTCATGGCCCGGCGATGGTTCGGTGGCGAAATTCCCAGCATCGAACGGGCCTACGACCGCCTCAATGGCGCGGATGATCCGGGTCTGATTTACGTCGGGCTAAACGAAGCGGACGGTCTTGGGCAGGATGGAGACGCTCTTCGGCGCAGGGCCGACTTCGACGTCAAGCTGGCCGAGCGCATCCGATCGAGGAGCGGCGCAAGGTATGCCGCGGGAAGCTTCTCGATGGGCTCGCCGGATTTCACAAACGAGGAGACCTGCCGGATCATCCGCCAAGCCTACGCGCCCGCCTACAACGCCGGCGTCATTGGGCTGGACATGCACCTGTACTCGCCTGCGCTAAGCCACATCGACAACGATGCTGAACTGATCTGGTTTGAGCGGCGCTGGGAGTTCTTGTTCACCCATTGTGGATTCGATCCCCGGTTGCGGGCCATCTACTGCAGCGAAACCGGATTGGACGAGGCCGCCGTGGGCGGCTTCCCGGCGCACCATGCGACACAGGATCAATTCCGCGCCTGGTGCGCTCGGTTTATCGAGATTCAGAACGGGCCAATCGTGGTCAATGGGACCGCACGTCCCTCGCCGGTCTGTGGCGCTGCGATCTTTCAGGCCGGCGATTCGCGGACCGGGTCGGGGGGCTGGGGCGGTTACAACATCGAAGATTATCTGGGCTCTTTCGCGAGTTCTGGAGTTGATCGCGCCGCGGGGTAAAATCGCCACCGCCTGATTCGAGCACGCTTTCGCTCACAGGCGCCACGGAGGATCTTCTATGAATACAGCCGAATGCCCCGAATGCGGAGGAACCATCACTTTCAAGACCGCGCCGCTGCTCCACGAGCTCGTACGATGCGCCGATTGCGGAGCCGAGCTCGAGGTCACAAACCTCGAACCGATTGCGCTTGAGCTGGCGCCCATGGAAGAAGAAGACTGGGGCGAGTAGGCATGCGCGTTTGCATTGTCTGCTCCTTGATCCGCCCGGAAGAAAAGCAACTGATCGAGGCCTTCGCCAAACGGGATGTTCCGGCCGACGTCGTCGATGACCGGAGCGCCATCTTCGATCTGCAGGACCTCGGCGCGTGGCGCCAGTACGACGTCGTCGTCGAGCGCTGTGTGTCGCAGAGCCGGGCCGTCTACGTCCAGCGTCTGATGCGGATGGCCGGCGTTCGGGCGGTCAACAACCACACTGTCATCGAAAACTGCGGCGACAAGTTCATCACCTCGCAGTTGCTGATCGAACAAGGCGTGCCGACTGCCCGGGTCCTGATGGCCTTCACCCCCGAGTCGGCGCT
>JBKJQK010000193.1:0-3708 GCA_046594095.1 Anaerolineae bacterium
CCGAAGCAACGTCCCGCTCAAGTAGGTGGTGGCCCGGGCCGCGCCATTTGCCAGAATCGTGGCGCCCGGGATGAATCCGCTCCCGGCCACATCGATGTTCAATGGCCCGCTACCGGCCAGAGCGCTTTGCGGGCTGACAAGGACGGCGGCCGGGACCGGGGTGGCGCCGGGCGACAGCACGACGAATGTGAGCGGGTTGGTCGTTCCGCCGCCGGGCGAAGGCGTAAAGACCGTGACCAACCGGTTGCCGGCCGCGACCAGGTCCGAGGCCGGGAGCGTGACGATCAATTGCGACTTGCTCTTAAAGGTTGTGGGCCGGTCGGCGCCGCCGACGCGGACCACCGAGTTGGTCTGGAAGTCGACGCCGCTGACGGTGACCGGCAACGGGAAGGCATAACCGGCGCCCGCCGACGACGGCGACAGGCCGGTTGCGACGGGCACGGGCAGGTTGAACGGGAAGGCGACCGTGGCGTTGTCGGTGTAGCCGGTGACGTAGGCGGCCCGGCCGTTCGGGTTGACGACCACGCCCCGGGCGCCGGCGATCCTCGGAAAGGTGCCGTTCTTGGTGATCACGTCGTTGAAGGCCAGCGCGCCGCTGAGCGGATCCCGGTCATAGGCGGTCAGGCTGTTGCTGTAGTAGGCTGTTACGAACACGCGCTTGCCGTCTGGGGCGAGCGCGACATCCGAAGCGGCATCCAAATAGCCTCCGTTGCTGGCGCTGCCGTAACAGGCGACCAAGGCGAGTGTGCCGTCGCTCGCCGAACGGCTGAAGGCGCATGCCGAGTCGCTATCGAAGGCGGCGGTGTAGACGTGCAGACCGTCCGCGCTGACGATGACCCGGAATACCCCGTTGAGACCGCTGGCCGCCGAGGGGGTCAAGACTTGCGCGGTGGTCAACCGGCCGTTCGTCGCGTCGCGCTTGAGGGTGATGAGCGCATCAGAAGTGTAGCCGGTCAAATAGACGTTCCCGCCATCCGTGCTGACCGCGACGCCATAGGCCGAGTTCAACAGCGTGTGGGTATAGCGCTGGATGTAGTTCACGCTGGGGCCGTCCGAGTTCGGGCGTATGAGCGAACCCGTGTCGGTCATCGACGTGACGCGCCCAAAGACCAGGAGCGAGTCGCTATAAATGCTGCTGACATAGACATGCCGGCCATCCGGGCTGACCGCAATGCCGTAAGCGCCATTCAGGCCGGATAACTTTGAGCAGGTCAGCCCGCCGGATGAAGGCTGGTTGGGGCCAGGCGGATTGAAACAGTTGTAGTTTGAGCCGTCGCGGATCGTCTCCAGGTGGGTCAGGGAGCCGGTGCCATCGTCGCGCGAGAAGACTGCAATCGAGTCACTCGAGCGGCCTGTCACGTAGACGTTGACGCCATCCGGGCTGACCGCGACTTGCAACGGATCCGTGAAGCGCTTCGTGGCTGCCAGGCTGCTACTGGCAAAGCCGCCGTCATACGACAGCGTGTCAATGCCGGTGACGTGGTAGATGACGACCTGGTCGTTGCCGGAGTCGGCGACGTAAACGTGTCTGCCATCGGGACTGGCGGCAATGCCGTATGGCCCGCTGGATGGCCCAAGGCCGGCGACGTTGTTGTAGTTGGAACCAAAGACCGGATCCTTGCCCTTCTTGACAGTGCAGGTTAGGTTGAAGGTGGCCGTTGGCCGGCTCGGGTCGTTGGTGCCGACGATGAGCGTTGCGGTCTTGAGCCCGACGCTGTTGGCCAGGCACTGAACCGTAACGACTTTGTCGGCGCCGCCATTGTTGATGCTGGTGGGCAGGCCGGCCGGACCGGAGAAGGACCCGGCTGGCGAGCTCGAGAAGGACTGATTGGTCAGCGAAAGGTTTGCGTTTCCGGTCTCGCGGACGGTGATGGTCATGTTGACCGGGCTGCCGACAGTCGTCTCGGCGCTGAGCAGCCCGGGCGCGTCGGGGGTCGAGCCAAAACCGGCGTTGGCAGGCGCGGCCAGGCCCGCGCAGGTCAAGTTGAAGGACGGCGTCGAGGCGGCGGGGTCATTTGTGGAAAACCCCAGCGATGCGTTCTTTGCCCCGGCGCTTGCCGGCGTGCAGGTCATCGCAACGGTGATGCTGCTTCCTGGTGTCACGGTTGTGGGGGCGGCCGAAGCCAGCCCAAACTGAGGCGCGTCGGCGCCCGAAATAATGAATGGGGACAGGCCCAGATCGATCTCACCGGCGTTGAAAATCACGAGCGCATTGGGCTTGGTGATGGTCGTGTTTGCGGATACGCTGCCCAGGTCGATCGGTCCGGGGACCGATGGGATCGAGACGAATTTGGGTTGGGCGTTGTCGCGCTCGATCGGTCCAATGTCGACGTAGTAGACGCCGTTGCCGTTGCCGTCGGCCTGGCGCGGCCGGCCGCGCAAATCCTTGTCGCCAATGTCGGGATCGACCACATAGAGCGGGGGGTTGATTCTGTCCACCAGCGGGCTGTCGATATCGGGAATCTGGGTGAGCATGCCCGGCGGGCCGCCGTGATAGCCCAGGGGACCGAGTTTCATATCTGACTCGTGGGCATCGTTGCTGGCGTCGTTGTCGTCGCAGGAGGTGTCAGTGAAAGCGTTCTGGCCCTTGCTGTCGATGGGAGGTACGGCGCCCACGGGCAACTGGTCGTCAGCGGGATTCTTATCCCGACAGTTCTGGGGAAGGTTGGCGAAGACGCTGGCCCGGAATTCGGCCTTGTCGTACTGGCTCTCCTGGTTGTAGATGCCGCCGCCCTTATTGCCGGCGACGTTGCCGGTAAGTTGGGCCGCGATGACGCTCATGGTCCCGCCGCTTGCGGGGAGGGTGTTGGAGATCAGAATCGCCCCGCCCAGATCGGAGGCGTTGTTGCCGGTGAAGCCGACCAGGCGCAGCTTGACCTGGGGGTCTCGTTGAATGGCGAGACCGCCGCCGCTGCCCTCGACCGAGTTGCCAATCAGCATCGTCCGTATGAGCGACAGGTCGTTGACCGTCTTGATGGCGCCGCCGTGGCCGTAGTTGCCGAGCGAGCCCGCATGATTGCCGGTGAAAATCGAGTCGGAGATAGTCAGCGGGGTGGCGGCGGTGTGGAAAATCGCGCCTCCGACGCCCTCGAGGGCGGTATTTCCCTGAAAGCTGCTCCGGGCGATGGTCATGGTGTAGACGTTACTGGGGCTGGCGGTGTAGAGCGCGCCACCGCCTTCGCCGATCGCGATGGTCTGGAGGCTGCCCTTGACGATATTGCCGTTGAAAGCGCTGTCGGAGATGTCAAACTTGCCGCCCTGAATTGAGATCGCGCCGCCGTTTCTGTCGGCCAGGTTGCCCTGAAAGGTAGATCCGGCAATCGTGAGGTCCCACGTGCTGCGGATGGCGCCGCCCTCCTGTCCGTTGTTGACGGCTTTGTTGCCTGTGAAGGATGTGCCCGCGATGACGGTTTTGCCATCGGCCCGGATCGCGCCGCCGCCCGCGCCGCCGGCGCTGTTGTTGATGAAAGCGCCGCCGGCGATGTTGAGTTCGCCGCGCGAGTCGATGGCGGTGTAGGCCGCATTTTTTAGGGTCACATTGACCAGATTGAGTTTGCCGCTGCTCTCGACATCAAAGAGAATCTGGTTGGCCTTGGTGGCGTCGATGGTGATCGGCCCGATCAAGGTGACTCGATTGATCGTGTCAGGCAGGCCGCCATAGTTGACGCCATTGCTGATGACGATCGTGCCGGCCACGGCGAAGACGAT
>JBKJQK010000318.1:0-4850 GCA_046594095.1 Anaerolineae bacterium
CATGCCGTCCTGTCCCCGCAACACAAGTGTGTCGTCGAGCTTGGTGAGTAGGGCCATGCGCTCATCGCGGCGACCCGCCCGCCGACCGAGCGCATGGCCCTACTCACCAAGCTCGACGACACACTTGTGTTGCGGGGACAGGACGGCATGGAGCGCCGCATCGACCTGTCGGTCAATGAATTCCGCGACGCGCGCCCAGCCAAACTCAACGGCTGCCAGACTGGATTTCGGCTGGATCCATTCCCGATCTTCACCTATCGCGTCGAAGGTTGGTTGATCGAAAAGGCCGTTTGGCTCGTTCACGGTCAGAACACGGTTTGCGCCCAGTACACCGTAATCCGGGAGCCGGGCGCGCCGACGAGCCCGAAGGCTGAGCTTCGGATCCGCCCGTTGATTTCCTGCCGCGATTTCCACACCCTTGGGCACGAAAACCCGGAGATCAACGCCCGGGCGGAGATTACGCTTCAGCAGGTAACGTTGCGGCCCTATCACGACGCGCCCGCGATTCGAATCGCCCACGATGCGGATGTCGTCGACCCGGCCGCCTTCTGGTACCGCCATTTTCATCTGCAGACCGAACAAGATCGCGGCTACGACTTCGAGGAAGACCTGCATGGGCCCGTTGAATTCCGGTATCAGCTTGGCGATTCGCCCGACCAGTTGTCGTTGATTGCATCAACCGGAACCGTAAGCATCGCCAGCATCGATGAACTTCGCGACGCTGAGGTCCTGCGGCGCGCGGCGGTGGCTGAGATGTCGCCCTACGACGACCCGCTTGTTGAAGCCCTCACGGTCGCCGCCGATCAGTTCATCGTGTCGCGGGGCGAGCGAAAATCGGTCATCGCGGGCTACCCCTGGTTCAGCGACTGGGGCCGCGACGCCATGATCGCGTTGCCGGGACTGACCCTGGCGACAAATCGCCATGATGTGGCGCGCGACATCCTGCTCGAGTATGCCCGGCATCTTGACCAGGGCATGATCCCAAACCGCTTTCCTGACAAGGGCGAAACCCCCGAATACAACACCGTCGACGCGACATTGTGGATGTTCGAGGCCACCCGCGCGCTGGCGCAGTACAGTCAGGACGAGGACTTCGTTCGCAAGAACTTGTATGAAGCGCTGGCGGACGCGATCGCCTGGCATGAAAGAGGCACCCGCTATAACATTCACCTGGACAAGGATGGGCTCCTTTATGCGGGCGCTCCGGGCGTTCAGCTGACCTGGATGGACGCCAAATATCACGACTGGGTGGTCACCCCGCGCATGGGGAAACCCGTGGAAATCCAAGCCTTGTGGTTCAACGCGCTCCAAATCATGCGGAGTTTTGCGACCCGCTTTGGCGACGCTCGCCGGGCTACCCACTTTCGCGAGCTTGCTGACGGCGCGGAAACGGGTTTCAATGAACAGTTCTGGAATGCAGATGCGGGCTGCCTTTTCGATGTGGTGGATGGGTCAACGCGAGACGCGTCTGTCCGCCCGAATCAGATTTTTGCGGCCAGCCTTACCCACAGCATGTTGTCTCAGGAACGATTGCAGGCTGTGGTCGATGTTGTGGCGCGGGATCTCCTCACCCCGTTTGGTCTGCGCAGCTTGAGTCCTAATGATCCGCGCTACCGGGGCCGCTATGGGGGCGATTTGGAGGCGCGTGATGGCGCATACCATCAAGGCACTGTGTGGAGCTGGCTGATGGGGCCATTCATCAGCGCCTACGTGCGCGTCAACGATCGGAGCGCCGTGGCCCGCCAGCAGGCGCGGCGCTGGCTCAATGGGTTTCTGCCCCATCTTCGCGACGCTGGTCTGGGCCAGATTTCGGAAGTCTTCGACGGCTATGCGCCGCACATTCCGGGCGGCTGCGTCGCCCAGGCCTGGAGTGTCGCCGAGCTCCTGCGTTCCGCCATCGAGGACATTTGACGGCCACGCCTCGATCCTCAAGAAGTTCTGGCAGTTTGCCTAGCGGTTGACCGCGCCGACGATGGCGTTGACCTGCGCTTCAACGGAAAGCGTGATGTCGACCGCGACGGCGTCGCTCGGCTCCTCAAGCGCGGCAAACTGGCTCGCGAGCAACGCCGGCGGCATGAAGTGGTGGCGTTGTTCCATCCGGGACCGGATCGTTTCCGCGTCGCCGCGCAGATAAACAAACTGGACGCCATCGGCCGCGAGCGCGTCGCGATACCGTTGCTTGAGAGCCGAGCAGGCCAGCACGCCGGGCTCGTGATCGGCAATCGACGTGTCGATGATGCGCCGAAGAGCCGCCAGCCAGGGCGCCCGGTCGTCGTCGTCCAACGGCGTCCCGCGCCGCATCTTCTCCACATTTTTGGGTGGGTGATGGTCGTCGGCGTCATGAAATCGCCAATTCAGCGTTTCGGCGAGCGCGCGTCCGACGGTTGTCTTGCCGGAGCCGGAGACGCCCATTATGACGAAGAATTGAGGCAGGCCATTGGACTGGGTCATCGCGTTCACTGCATGCCGTGACCGCATCGGCGTCGGTGGTCGCGGTCAGTTGGCCCTATTCTGATTGCTTCGGGCCGCCAACCGTATCGATTATAGGGGCCGAGCCGCCTATAATCGGCGGCCATGAAGGGTGCCAGGTCCGCCGTCCTGCCGATTTGTCTCGCGGCCACCCTGCTGTTTACGATCCTTGGTACGGGCTGGGGTGCCGCCCCGCCTGGGACCGCGACCGTGGCCGATGCTGCATCCCAAATCGCTGCGTCAGCAGCCCCGGCGCTCGATGCCACATTCGTGTCGATGGCCACGGCCGTCGCTGAAGCGCCCCCGCCGCTCGAATCACTTGGCGCGGACGCCATGGCCGAGGAAGTTGCTCCTGCCGCGATGATGGTCGAGACCGCGGCGCCAGAGCCACTTGCCGCGACGCCCCCTCGGCCGGCTCCCGCGTTTACGCCGATGATGGACCCGGAGGACTCCCGCGCAACGGCGCGCGCATTGCCGCAATCAGCGCCCGGAGTCGTCGCCGGGGCCACCCCTATCGCGCCATTGGCCGCCCCGTCGCCGGTGTTCGGCACCCGGGTTCCGAATCCCGCCGCGATCTTGCCGGTCGTCACGCCGGCTCCCGGGGCGCGCTCGGCGCGCGTGCCGATCCTGATGTATCACTACATCTCGACCCCGCCCGCTGATGCTGACCGGATTCGCCTCGATCTCTCGGTCTCGCCCGAAAACTTCGAGCAGCATCTGAAGTATCTGAAGGACAACGGGTTTACGACCATCAGCCTGGGGGATCTGTATGCGGCATTGGCGACCGGCGCGCCGATGCCCGCCCGTCCGATTGTCTTGACCTTCGACGATGGGTATCGTGACGCCTTTGACTTTGCGTTTCCGCTGCTTCGAAAGTACGGGATGCGGGGCACCTTCTTTGTGGTCAGTGATTTTATCCATGCCGCGTATCCGGCCTACATGACCTGGCCGATGGTTCAAACTATGAGCGACGCCGGGATGAGCATCGAGAATCACTCGCGCTCGCATGCCGATTTGCGCCGCCGGCCGGATGACTTTCTGATCTGGCAGATTCTGGGCGGCATCGAGAGCATCCAGGCCTATACCGGCAAGCGCCCGCAATTCTTTTGCTATCCGGGCGGCTTCTTTGACGACAATACCGTTCGGGTTCTCCGCACCGCCAACGTGCTTGGGGCGGTCACGACCCAGTACGGCCAGAACCACTCGCTGGAGAACGCCATGACCTGGCCGCGAGTGCGTATCCGGGGCGAGGGCACCTTGAGAGAGTTCGCCGAGCTGGTGAAATAGGCTCCCGGCCGCGCGGGATCGGAGAAACACACGGCCTTATGTCCTGCCGTTAGGCGGCTCCGTGTCCGGTTGGGTGGTATTCTCCCGTTAGGCAGACGTCGACGTGAGCACGGCCTGAACCACATCGTCGGTGCGGATTCCGTCCGCCTGGCCCTCAAAGTTCAACAGGATGCGATGACGCAGGGCGGCCGTCGCCAGGCTCCGGATGTCATCCAGGGCGACATTAAAGCGCCCGCTCAGCAGGGCCAGGGCGCGCGCGCCGAGAAGGAGCGCCTGGGCCCCGCGCGGGCTGCTGCCGTAACGGACGTACTTGCGGACAATGTCGGGGGCCAGGTCGGACTCGGGGTGCGTAGCCGATATCAGGGCTGCCGCGTAGCGCGTTACGGCCGAGGCCGCTGGGACCTGGCGGGCTAAGGCATTCATGGCCATCAGGGCGCCGGCGTCCGCGGCCCGGCCCGCCACGGCGGTCTTGTCTCCGGTCGTCTGCTCAATGATGGCGGCCAGTTCTTCGGCGGGCGGAAAGCCCACATTCAGTTTGAACATGAACCGGTCGAGCTGGGCTTCGGGCAGCGGGTAGGTGCCCTCCATGTCGATCGGGTTCTGGGTAGCCAGCACAAAAAAGGGCGACTGCACCTTGTATGTTCTGCCAAGCACCGTGACCGTGCGCTCCTGCATGGCCTCCAGCAACGCCGACTGGGTTTTGGGCGAGGCCCGGTTGATCTCGTCGGCGAGGACGATGTTCGCAAACACTGGCCCGGGCTGGAAACGGAATGCCCGCCGGCCGGAGTCCTGTTCTTCGAGGATGTCGGTCCCGACGATGTCTGCTGGCATCAAATCCGGGGTGAACTGGATTCGCGAAAAGCGCAGGTCCAACGCGTCGGCGAATGCCCGCACGAGCGATGTCTTACCCAGGCCCGGCAGCCCCTCCAGAAGGACATGGCCGTTGGAGACGATGGCCAGGAGGGTGTGCCGGATCACATCGGTTTGGCCAACGATGATCTTCGACACCTCAGTTTCGATTCGCTGGGCGATCGCGTTGAACTGGTCGGGGGTGAGCGGATTGGAAGCGGTCATCGTCTACTCGTAGTTGAACC
>JBKJQK010000379.1:0-10276 GCA_046594095.1 Anaerolineae bacterium
TTTGGCCAGCTGGGCGGCCGAAGCCGGCTTGGGCAGCCTCATGGTGGTTCCACTCGTCTCGCGCGAGCGGACGGTCGGCCTGATGAACGTTTGGAACGACTCCCGGCGCGACTTCTCGGATCAGGAGATCGACCTGTGCGCAACCCTGGCCAATCAGATCGCGCTGGCGGTCGAAAACGCGCACCTGGTTGGCAACACCGCCATCGTGCGCGAGATGAACCACAGGGTCAAGAACAACCTGCAGAACATCGTGATGCTGCTTCAACTCCAACTCAGCGAGCATCCGGAGGTCTCGGCAAGTGAGGTCCTGCAGCAGAGCATTGGCAGGATCATGAGCATCGCCGCGGTCCATGATGTTCTCGCGCAGGAGGGTCTGCGTCTGGTGGATGTCAAGGAAATCATCCAGCGGGTGGTGAGTCTTACCAACGCGAATATGTCGCGGCCTGATCAACAACTGACGATCACGGTCGAGGGCGAAGCGGTCCGGCTCTCCTCGCGCGCCGCGACGGCGCTCGCGCTCAGCGTCAATGAGCTGGTCCAAAACGCGATGGAGCACGCATTTATCGGCCGCATCGAGGGCAAGATCGAAGTCTCGCTCCGGGGAGATGGCGGCAAGCTGGTCGTGGAGGTCCGCGACGATGGTCGCGGCTACATCGGCGGGCCAAACGAAACAAGCCTGGGTTTGCGGATTGTCGAGACCCTGGTTAAGGATGACCTTCGCGGCGCGTTCGAGATGCGGCGGGTCGAGAGTGGCACGCTTGCGCTCATTATCGCGCCGCTCAGTTTTGCATGATGATCCAATGACGCCGGCGCAGATCGGGCTTGTCGCGATCCTGGGGGCGGGTGTTATCGCCGCGATTGTGTACTGGCAAATCGGAATCGCCGAAGGCGCCTATCTGGGCCGCAGAGTGGTCGCATGGCTGTACGATCGGTTTGCCTCGCGTTATGAAGCGGTCAAGGCATTTGAGCCGGCGTGGGAGTCGGAGACGCTGGCGGCGCCGGTGCTGAGGCACCTCGCCCGTCAGCACGGGCCCGAGGCACAGAAGGACGTTCAGGTCCTCGACATTGCCACGGGAACCGGTCGTTTTGCCCGTGCGTTACTCGCGCACCCGGAGTTTCAGGGCCGGGTTGTGGGGGTGGATCATTCGGAGCGGATGCTCCGAATCGCCCGCGACAAACTCGGTCTTTTTGGTGGGCGGGCGGTGATGCGGCTCGGAGACGGACAGCGCCTGCTCGACCCGAATGACAGCTATGACATCGTAGCCTGCCTCGAGGCGCTTGAATTCTTCCCTGATCCCGACGCAGGCCTGCTCGAAATGGCGCGCGTCTGCCGCCCCGGTGGACAACTGGTGGTGTCCAATCGGATCGGACTCGACGCATTGATACTGCCCGGGCGAACGCGCCCAACCCCAGCCCTTGTCGAAAGATTGCGTGGCCTCGGGTTCATCGAACTCCGTGCCGCGACCTGGTTGATCGACTACGACCTCGTCTTCGCGACAAAGGCCCGCTAATTCTGCCTATGCGAATGGCCGTCGGCCTACCTGTGCGCCGTTCTCGCGGGCGCCCGCTGATGGGTGTTCGATTCGCGCCCTCGTCTAGTAGAGGCGCACCCAGTAGACCTTGAGCGCTGACACACCCGTCAACTCAAGATACTCAACTTTTACCGTATGGGGACCCGCCGCCACAGGCAGATCCACATAATATCCGCGGAGCGACTGCTCGCGCCACTCGTTCAGGATCAGGGTCCCATCCAGCCAAACCCGGACGCCATCGTCCACCTGGGCGTAAAAGCGGTATGTGCCGCCGGTGAACGCCGGCGCCGAAGTAAATCGGGCCGTAAAGTTGTCCACCTGAACCGATGGCGCGATCGAGCCCGCGCCCCAGTTGAAGTCAATTGGTCCGGTCGCAACCACCAGAGCTGGCGATCCGGCCAGTGTCGTATTATTGAAGAATTCGGCCGTCCAGCCTACCGCAGGCACTGGCGGAGGGGGTGGCGGCGCGCCGCCCGCGACCCGGTAGAAGCTCGCGTACACCTTCGCAAGGCCGCCGAGTTCCACGAAATCCACCCTGATTTCGTGCAATCCCGGTCCGATCGGCACATCGAACACGTTCGATTGATAACCTTCATATCCGAGGCGGTCAAACACGCTCACGCCGTCAACCCACAACCTCACGCCATCATCGGCGTTCAAAGTGAAGCGATACACGCCGCCGATAAAGTTATAGGTGCGCGTCCAGCGGGCCGAAAAGTTGTCCGAAAACACGGTGATCGGATTCGGCGTCCCATAGCCCCATTGAAAGTTGAGGGTCGAGTCATACCGGGAGTAGACGGGCGTTCCCGACTGGGTCGTGTTGTTCCAGAACTGAGCAAGCCACGCGCCTCCCGAGGGCGGCACATAGACCGTCTGCGGAATACACAGCGTCCGGCCAGCGTAAATGACTGTGTTGAACAGACCATTGGCCGACATAATCGCGCTCACGGTTGTGCCATAGCGGATTGCGAGCCTGCCCAGCGTGTCTCCCCACACCACCCGATAGTAGAAACACGAATACGCCGCGGTGGACTCCGGAACGGCAGTTTCGGGCGCTGCCGCGGATGCGCGTTGCGGCGCCGCGGCAACCAGAACGGTAATGGCCATTGCGGCCGCGCACAGGGATCGGGTAAATTTCGCAAGATGCTCTTTCATATGACACCTGGAGGCGATGCGGCGAAAGTGACGTCAGCGCCGGCAGCGACCTCGTCCTCGTAGAAAAGATTATAGTCCCGTCCGGAGATTCTGGAGTTGCCCGGGCTGGCCTCATCAGGTGATGCTTGCCGGCCCAGCCGCCATTACCAGACTCTCCAGGCAATCGCGAATTGGGCCGATCTCCACGACCGCCCGCGCCGACGCGACAAAGTCGGTGGAATCTACCAGCCCCTGGACGCCGTAGATCGCGGCGTGCAACCCCATTTCAAGGCGATCCACCTGCCGGACAAAGCGAGCCTCGAGCGTCGCGCCAGCCTCGTATTCCTCCCAAAGCGACATCCATTCATCCCCACCCCGCACTCCGGCGAGCACGCGAGCCAGACCGGCGCGCTCTTGGGCGTGCTTGGTCTCTTCAGGCACATTGTCCGCTGGGGTGATATCTCCCGCGTGCGCCTCGCCCATGTCGTGGATCAAGGCCATTCGCAGCGCGCGGTCGCTGTCAAGTCCCGGGATTTCGCCGGCCAATAGCAAGGTTAGCCAGCCTACCCCTGCAGAGTGATCGGCGACCGACTCGCATCGCTCTCGGGCAATTCCCCGGCGGAGCCAACCCTGCCGATAGAGTTGTATGAGGTGGTTGACTTGAGCATATGCCCGCGCCACCGGGACCAGCGCAGCATCTACAAATAAATCCAGGGGGGTTGAAGCTTTTGGCTCCATACGTCACGCGGCCGGCGGGGCCAACCCAGAGTGTGCCACAGACGCGCTTCGACTTCCATCAGCCGCTACAATGCGTTTTCAAAGAGCTTGCGACGTCGGGCACGCGCGATACGCCGACGCGCCGGACTCTGAACCGAGGCCCTATGACTCGCCCGAATTCATTGACCCGATCCGTCGGGGTTCCGATCACGATTGCTGCCGGAGGACTTGCCCTGGCCGGCGCCGGATTGGCCTGGCTGGCCTATATGCGCCACAACATCTGGCACGATGTGCCCTTGACCGCGGCGCTGGACGGCGAGTTGCGGATCGTCCCGACCAGCGCTGGAGAAACCGGATATTATTTCGGACCCGCGGCTCCAGGCGAGACACGCCCGCTCTTCCTGATCCACAGCGTCAATGCGGCGGCATCAGCCTATGAGATGAAACCGCTGTTCGATCGATTCGCCGGGCGCCGCCCAGTCGCGGCGATGGATCTTCCGGGCTTTGGTTTCTCAGACCTGGACCAGCGCCGGTTAACGCCCGCGCTTTACGCGGATGCCGTTGTGACCGTTCTTGAGGACGCGTTTGATGGACGCGCCGCTGACGTCGTGGCGCTCTCCCTGGGCGCCGAGTTCGCCGCCCTGGCCGCCGCAAAGCGACCGGAGTTGTTCAGAACATTGACGTTGATTTCTCCCACGGGAATGCGTCCCGCTGCGGGACGACGCCACAACGACGACCGGGCCCTCAACTTTCTGCGCCGCTCACGGGCCGGCCAGCCGATCTTTGACACCCTGGTATCAAGGCCGAGCCTGCGCTTCTTCTTAGGTCAGGCGCAACGGCGCGGATTCGACCTGGGGCTATTCCATTACGCATACGCCTCCAGCCATCAGCCCGGCGCTTCCAACGCGCCCTTTCATTTCATCACAGGCAAACTATTTACGCCCGGAATAGCCCGGGTCTATGAGTCGCTCAGCATGCCCTGTCTCGCGCTGCTCGCGGGCGACCCCTATGCGAGCGCTGGAGTGCCCCAATCTCTCATCCATCGGGCAAACTGGCAGATCGTCGACTGGTCGGATCGATGCGGAAGCCTGGCCCATTTCGACGATCCAGATGGCGTGGTCCAATTGATCGAGATCCATACGCAGGACCAGGCAGGCCGCGCGCAGGAACCTAAATACCATCCATGAAACTGGAAACTCTGGCAACCCACGCCGGGCGCGCGGTAGAAGCCGTCACGGGCGCGGTGACGCCGTCGATCACCTTGAGCACGACGTTTGAGCGCGCTCCGGATGGAACCTACCCCGGTAGCTACGTCTATTCCCGAGCGAGTAATCCAAATCGGAGCGCACTCGAATCCGCCCTCGCCGCGCTCGAGGGCGGGGCGTGCGCATTAGCATTCGGGTCTGGCCAGGCCGCCACGACGGCGGTCTTGCAGGCCCTGGAGCCGGGCGACCACGTGATCATGCCCGATGACCGCTACCACGGCACGCGATTCGCGGCCCGGGACATCTTCGGTCGGTGGGGACTTGACGTGGAGTTCGTCGACATGACTGACGCTCAGAACGTCGCTCACGCGATCCGGCCCGGCAAGACGAGGCTGATCTGGTTGGAAACGCCCTCCAACCCGCGCCTGAGGATCGCCGACATCGCCGCGCTGGCCAGCCTCGCCCGCCGATCCGGAGCATTGTGCGCAGTCGACAATACCTGGGCGACGCCGATTCTGCAAAGGCCACTCGCGCTCGGGGCCGACCTGGTGATCCATTCGACGACCAAGTACATCGGCGGGCATAGCGATGTGCTCGGCGGCGGCATTGTGTGCGCTCGCGAGGACACATTCTCAGCCCGTCTTCGGCAGGAACAACTATTGTTGGGCAGCGTGCCGTCGCCATTTGACTGCTGGCTCCTGCTGCGCAGCATCCCTACCCTGCCCTATCGGATGCGCGCCCATAGCGCCCACGCCGGCCAGATCGCCGAAGCGCTCAGTCATCATCCCCGGGTTGAACGCGTTAACTACCCTGGACTGCCGTCGCACCCGGGCCACGCGATCGCGCGCGAACAGATGTCCGGCTTTGGCGGCATGCTATCAATTGAAATCCACGGCGGCCAGGCGGCGGCCATGGCCGTCGCCGCCAAGGTCGCCCTGTTTACGCGCGCCACTAGCCTGGGCGGCATCGAGAGCCTCATCGAGCACCGCGCTTCAGTCGAGGGCCCAGGCACTCCGACGCCGCCAAATCTTCTCCGCCTGTCAGTTGGACTCGAGCACCCGGATGACCTGATCGCGGACATGCTTCAAGCGTTGGATTGACCGGGCAGGGAGACTCGCTCGTCATGGCTGATATCCTCATCGGGCTTCTGACCGCGGCATTTGTGGTGTGCAACTTGGCCGCATTCGCGCTTGGCCAGATGAACGAAGACCGCTCCCGCAAGTCCCTACCGTGGCTTCAGCGCAGCACTTCGCTGCAACTCGTCGTCATTGCGGCAGTGGTGGCCCTTACCCGCTCGCCGGGCTCGCTGCTCGGAACATTTTCCTGGTTGATCGCGGGCGGTATGGCGGTGGCCTTTGGGGCTGACCTCGTCATGGCCAGCCACATCCCGAGCCCGGCTCGCGTCGTTTTTGGCATGCTCATCTTTGCGATTGCCCATTCGCTTTATATCGCCGGTATGCTCAACGGACCCGCGCAACAGGCGCAACTTGGGCCTGGCCTGTTTCTGGCGACAGAATTGGCCCTGTTGGCGGCCGGAATCATTATCTGGGCCCGCTTCATACGCGAGCCAAAGGCGCCTGCCGTGCTCAATATTGGCTCGCTCGGCTATCTCATGTTTCTGGCAACAATGACTGCCCTGGCGACGGCGCTCTGCCTGAGCGATTCACGCTGGTGGGCGCTTTCGATCGGTGGCCTACTATTCCTGGCCTCAGACGCAGTTCTCGGAAATCAGCTCTTCAGGCGCAATCTCTGGCCGTATTCAAGTGACGTCGTGTGGGGACTTTACATTGCCGGACAAGCCGGGATCGTCCTGTCCACGCTGGTTGCAGGCGGCTAGAACGCGAAGCGCCCGCGCAATGCGCGGGCGCTTCGCAGTGGAGATGCCGGGAATCGAACCCGGGTCCGAAGCCTGTCGAGACCGAATGACTACGAGCGTAGTGACCGTTTGTTTTCTCGCGGTGCGAATCTCCGGTCACGAAGTTATCGCCACGCCAGTTCGTGTTTTCGGCTGTCTGCCAGCGCCATATCGCTTACGAACCTAAGCGGGACGCCCGTTGGCTTTATCACGCCGCTTCACCTCCCACCAACGCGAGGAAGTGAGCGACGCCGGCCTGATTAGAGACCGGACGCTGTCTTCAGGTCGCGGTTAGGCGGCCATCGGAACGGCGTTCCAGTTGACGTTCGCACTTGCGTGCTTTGCGCTGTTTAACGAGAGTCGCGTCTCGGCTCGCCGCTCGGTTCTGACCTGTTCCGTCGAAACCTGTCATCCCCTGAGTACGGGTTGATTATACGCGAGCGTACAAGCCCGCGCCGGCCGGATGAGAATCAGCCAAGGGGTCCACGATGCAAGCGTCCCACCGGCTGAGGACGCAACCGGCGGGACGCCCCTGCCTGGGCAATTTTCCGAGTCTACGCCTTGGGCGCAGTCACGCCATTCAGAAGGTTGAGCTTGGCCTGGCTCGGAAGCAGAATCTCATCGATCAGTCCATGCGACCTGGCCTGTTCCGAAGTCATGTAGAAGTCGCGATCCGTGTAACGCTGGACCGTATCCTCCGTCATGTTCGAGTGGCGCATGATCATTCCGTTCAGCAGCTTCTTAAGGCGAAGGATCTCGTTGGCTTGAATCTCGATGTCAGAGGCCTGCCCTTGCGCGCCGCCGAGCGGCTGGTGCAGGTGAATCGTCGCGTTTGGAAGCGCATAACGCTTTCCCTTACTACCAGCGAGAAGCAGCATCGTGCCGAAACTGGCCGTCATGCCTACCGCGGTGGTGCTGACCGGGGCCGCGATCATCTGCATCGTGTCGTAGATGGCCAGGCCCGAAGTGACCTGCCCGCCGGGCGAGTTGATGTAGAAGTTGATTTCCTTCTCGGGGTCTTCGCTGTTCAGATACAGGAGCTGGGCCACGATGACGTTGGCCACCTGATCATTAATGGGCGTGCCCAGGAAAATGATCCGGTTGCGCAGCAACAGTGAGTAAATGTCGAATGCGCGCTCGGCCCGGCCATCAGACTCGATCACCATCGGAACCATGAATTGGCCGGACTCAGCCGAAGATTGGGATTGAATCGTATTCATATTCGCCTCGCTTGTGAGTAGATTCGGACACATGTCCGGTAACGTCCGCCATTGATACGGATTGCGCGTTAGAAGGTCATTAACCCGGACCTGGCCGTTCGTACTAGGCGCCCCCGGCAATGGCCAACATTCGCGCCAGTACCTTGCTGCTGAGCAATTGATTGGCGATGGTCTCGAGGTTTTCCTTTCGCCGCAGCGTCCGGCCGACTTCATTTTTGTCGGCGTCGTGTTGTTCGATCTGATGGGCGATTTCAGCAGTGATGGCGGTTTCGAGTTCCTCAGGGGACACTTCGATTTTCTCCGCCTTTGCAATTTCGCGCATGACGAGGCCCCGTCGCGCACGGCGCTCGGCTCCCGGGCGGAGCTCATCCTCAAGTTGTTCGGCGGTCTGTCCCTGAAGCTTGAGCCAATCCTCAAACAGTGGATAGCCGGCCCGTTTGACGTCGGCCTTGACATCCTCGACGGCGTCTGTCAGTCGGTCTTCGAGATACGTGGGCGGGAAGGTAATCTTCGACAGGTCCGCGAACGTATTCAGTACCTGATCCTCGTAAGCGCGTTTTGCCTCGTTCTCTTTGTACTCGCGGAGGCGCTCGGCCACGTCGGCGCGCATCTCGGCAAATGTCGTGAACTTGCTGGCCGCCAGGGCCAGATTGTCGTCCAGTTCGGGCAACGTGCGGCTACTTACCGCGGTCATCTCGATTTTTACCGAGACGTCCTTGCCCCGCATATCTTCGCGCTCAAAGTCGGCAGGCATGCTCAGCGTAACCTCGCG
Source organism: Anaerolineae bacterium (assembly GCA_046594095.1). GTDB lineage: Bacteria > Chloroflexota > Anaerolineae > J036 > Brachytrichaceae > Brachythrix. Next base: position 8,436 of record JBKJQK010000379.1, read on the forward strand.
AGTCTCGCCCACGGTCATACCCGCGATGGCGGCGGCCAAACCCGGGACATTGACCCGGTCCTCCGCAAGCACAACCTTCCGGTTGTTGATCGAGATCACGGTGCTGCCATCGGTTTCGCCATTGATCTTGGCCTGGATGAGGTCACCGAGTTGGGCCGGCCGCTCGACCGCCTCAACGACAGCATTGTCTTCGCGAATCTGCTGGAGTTGAGCCTCGACTTCACCGTCCGAGACCATAACCACAGGCGGGGCCACCCGAATGGAGATATGGTCGTTCAGGTCGATGACCGGCTCGAGCGGAATACGCACGATCAGGCGGAACGGGTCCACATCAACCTTCTCGACGTGCCCTGGCCCATACGGATTGACCTTGGCTTGATCGAGCGCGGCGGCGTAATGGCGCCTGGCCAACTCGTCCGCCAGTTCACCCGCAAACGCCTCTTCGCCACCGAGGGCGGCAATCACGGCACTCAGGGGCGCCTTGCCGGGCCGAAAACCCGGCAAGCGAATGGAGCGAGACAATTTTTCGGCGACGTCGCGGCGCGTCTTCGCTATCGTCGCGTCATCGAAGGCGATTGTGAGTTTCGCCTCATGCGTATCTAGGGTTTCAACTTGGACTTCCATAGCATGGGGACGACAGGAATTGAACCTGCACGCCAGTTACGGCACATGGGCCTAAACCATGCCTGTCTGCCAGTTTCAGCACGTCCCCTGTAGAGCCGAAAGATTATACTACCTCACCTGTGTTGAATACACGCCTCTTGGCGGAACGAGTGGGGATTGGGCTGATCACAATCCTCGCCCTCCTTGTCCCATGCCTCCTCGGCCTGGGGTATTACCTCGCATTGACGCCAGAAGGCATCGCCTTCAACGTGGAGGACACGACCCGCGTGGGCCGGCTCTGGATGACGCGGGACCGCCGCCCGACGGGAATCGCGTTGCAGACAACCGAGCCAGTGGCGGGCTCACTCCCGGGCTCGATCTGCGCGCGCACCACCTTCGCTTACCTGAGCTGGGAGAAGCGGCTGAGCATCAGCCGCGACTCGAGCAGCTGTCAGTGTCCGTCGGCCGCCACAAGAGGCGAGTCTGCGGTCAATCTATGCAAGTAGCATTCTCAAGCATGTTGAACGAAATCTATCTCGTCCGCCACGGCCAACCTATCCAGGGCACGAAGATTCCATACGACCGGGTGCCCGGTCCGGGCCTTTCCGAACTTGGGCGGGGTGAGGCCCGCGCGGCGGCGCTCTACCTGCGAAACTGCGGTATTGCCCGCCTGTATTCATCCCCGCTGGACCGCGCCTCGGAGACCGCCGCAATCATCGCCGAGGAAACTGATCTCGCCGCCGAGACCGAGCCAGACATCGCCGAGATGCGATATGACGAAGCGTACGATCTGGTGAAGGCCCGCATTGGCGCCTTTCGGTCCAGGATCGAAACCAGCGGCCCTGAGCGCATTGCGTTTGTCTCGCATGGCTCGCCTATCAAGGCCATGCTTCAGCTTCTCTCGGGCGAGAAGATCGACCTGACGGTGTACAACTTTCCGGGCGGAAACCCCGTCCCGACCGCCGGAATCTGGCGTGCGGTAAGGGCTGAATCAGGGTGGTCACTCGAACTCATCTTTGAGCCAGCCCGTGTTCAGGCCAGCTAGGCGTCTCACATACCCAATATGCGCGTAACAACTGGATCCGCCCGCGGCCGGGCTCTGAAGGCCGTCCCTGGCGACACCACCCGGCCCATCACCGACATCGTCAAACAAGCGCTCTTCAACATCTTGATGGAGGACACCCGCGACTCATCCTGGCTCGATCTTTTCGCCGGGACCGGCGCGGTGGGCATCGAAG
>JBKJQK010000553.1:0-6234 GCA_046594095.1 Anaerolineae bacterium
CTTCAACCTTCCGTATGACGTGCCGGCCAATCAGTATCTGAACCTGGGCGGCCAGAAATTCAGCAAGAGCCTCGGCGTGTCCATTGATGCGATCGACCTGGTTGAAAAATATGGGTCCGACGCGGTCCGGTTCTTTCTGACCTCGATCATGCCTGAGACAAAGGACGCGGATTGGACGTGGGCCGACTTCGCACAGCGCAACAACAGCGAATTGCTCGCGAAGTGGGGCAATCTGATCCAGCGCACGCTGTCCCAAATCTGGAAGAATTTTGAGGGCCGCATTCCGGAGCCGGGGCCGTTGAGCGAGGCCGATACTGCCTTGATCGCGCTGAGCGAAGCTGCGTTCGAGAAGATCGGCGATTTGTTGGGAAAGGTCCGCCTGCGGGATGCCATGGCCGAGACCCTCGCCCTGGCCACCGCGACAAACCAGTATCTGGATGGCCAGGCGCCCTGGAAGACGATCAAGGTTGATCGGGCCCGGGCGGCCACCCAGCTATACGTGGCCGCGCGGGTGATCGATTCGCTGACCGTCCTGTTCTCGCCGATTATTCCGGCGATGTCCGAGGCCGCTCACCGCCAGTTGGGCTATGCCGAGCCGTTGTTCGGGACCCAATTCATCGAGACCCAGCATGAGTCAACCCGCGACCACGACGCGCTCCGCTATGACGCGTCCGCGGCCCGCGGCGTCTGGGCGCCCAGCCAGCTAAAGCCCGGCCAGGTCCTCGGCGGCGAGCCGAAAGGGCTCGTCGCGCGGATTGAGCTTGCTTCGTAATGGACAATGGACAATTGTCCATTGTCCATTGTCCATTGACTAGCGCATTACGACCGGAAGCATCATCTTCCACGGCGTGACGATTTTGAACGGGTTGCCGTAGTCGAGGGCGGTCGTGACGTTTCCGGCGGCGTCGACGGCCTGGATGAAGTACTCCATGACGCCATTGTCCGGCGTGGTCGCAAACCAGACGTCGTTGTTGATGTTGTAGGTCAGGTCCAGGCGCTTCCATGCGGGCTGATCCAGGCGGCGATACAGGACGATTACCCGCTTGACCTCGCCGGCGATCAGCGGCTCGAGGGAGCGGGTGTCATCCACCTTGGCCGCGAAGACAACCTGACCGGCGTTCGTGAAGGCCGTCGCGACCCGGATAGCGGGGGGGACGAAGTCGGTTTCGTCAAACGAAGCGTGGTAGATCTCGTAGTCGTGTAGAGCTGGCTCTTGATCTTGCTCGCGACGACGTTGGCGGCGAGCGGGCTGCCGGGCTGGGCGTCCCACTGGGCAAAGGCATCCCGCAAAGTCTGGAACAGATCGAGATTGACGAGGCTGGCGTTGACGAACGGACTCGCCGCCAGCTGGTTGAGTTTGGTCAGAAGCTGGGTGCTCGTGATGGTCGGTCCGGCGGTAAACACGTTGTTCAGGCGTTGCGAGCTGTACAGGACCAGGGTTTCGATGGCGGGGTTGTATGGCGGGGCGGTGAAGTCGTTAAGCAGAGTGGTCGTAATGGGTCCGTAAGGCTGGCTGAAGGCAGTTGGGCTGACGGTGAGTGTAAAGGGATGGCCGCTCCCGTCGCCATTGAAGTCAGTCACCGCAAGCAGGAAGTTGCCGAAAAGCTCGTGCGTGTCATAGGCGATAGCCTCGGTCTGGGTCGCCGGCCGCATCGAGGCGGCCACGACCGGCCCCATTGGGCCTACGTCGCCCAGGGTATTGATTTGACCGAGGGTGTTGATCTGCCCCAGCGTGTATATTTGGCCGAGGTCGCGTAACTGGCCGATTGTATTGATCTGCCCAAGCGTGTTGATCTGCCCCAGACCTTGTATCTCGCCCAGCTCTCCAAGCTGGCCGAGTGTGTTGATCTGGCCGAGTGTGTTGATCTGCCCCAGTGTGTTGATCTGGCCGAGGTCGCGAAACTGGCCGGTCTCTCCGTCCAGGCGCGGGGCGAACAGGACCATGTCGTAAGCCCCACCCTGAGTGGCCAGGGTGATGGTAAGCCGCGTATCCGGGACGGGGACATTGATCCGATACCAGAAATATTGGCCCGGATTGCTCGACGTGCTGGTGAGGGTGGCGGAGCCAGAAATCGGGAGCGCGTTCTGGGGCGAGCCGTTGCCATACTCGTAGGCGCTGATGTCGCACGCCGCGCCCTGGGCGCGCCGCACGCCGCGCAAGTCGGTAAATGGGTTATTGAGCGCGGACACGCCGGCGTCGATGGCCGGGCTGCCCGCGTTCAGCGAGAAATCATTGACGAGCGGGTGGGGGTTGACAAAAATCGGGTTGGCCGTGAAGCTGCCAGTTCCCGTGACGACGTTCAGTCGATCATCGGTATTGAAGGCGAACAGGTTGTTGTCCTCGGTCACGGTCCCGGATGAAATGTTGATGCCGACCGTGTGGCTGGTAATGATCGTATTTAAAACACCGAGCACGCCATCGACGAGATAGATGGTGGAACTGCCGATCATGTACGAACTGGAAAATGTGCTGCTGTCGATGTCAAACGTGCCTGTGTCCAGATCCAGGATTGCCGAGCCGTTATCGGTGTCATTGCGAACAAAGAGCAAGTTTACGATCCGGCCGGTGCAGTTGGAGTAACAGTGGATTGCGCCGCCCGACGCTGAATTGGCGAAATTGTTGATGAAGACGCTGCCCACGACCGTCAGAAGGGATTCGGATTCGATGGCGCCGGCCTGGCCGGCCGTATTGGTCAGGAACTGGGTCGCGGTAACGATGGCGCCCGTGCCGGCCCAGATCGCGCCTCCGATACCGCCAAAAACCGCGGCGTTGTTGGCGAATACCGAACCGTCTACCCGGGCAAACCCGATGACATAGATTCCGCCGCCATTCAACGCGCTGTCGCCGACAAACGTGGTTGCGACGATGTTCGACCACGCCGCCGTGTTTGTGATGTAAACGCCTCCGCCATGCGTGCCGCCTGTGTTCGCCTGGAAGCGTGAGGCGACAATGCTGATTGGCCCGTTATCAACCTGCGCGCCCGCCCCGTCGAGGTTGGTTGTGTTGCTGAGGATGAGGGGGTTGGTCAGGCTGCCGCCGCGGATCATCAAGTTGGCGATCAGGTTAGACAACGGTCATCGGCGCGGTAACGGTCAACACGCGATCTCCGGTGGCAGCGTTCCAGATCCTATTGGCTGGGCTGGCCCCAATCAAGCTGACGGCTTTGTCGAGGGTGACGCTTTCCGTGTATTGCCCGGCCGGGATGGAGATCGTGTCGCCGGGGTTGGCCGTGACGATGCAGGCCGCAATGCTGCCGCAACCCGCGCTAACGGTCACGGTAATGGTGTCGGCCGAGGCCTTCCGGGCCTGGGCCAGACTTCCACCGAGAGCGGACAATAGCGCGGCAAAGGCAAAGGCAGCAAGTTTCATATTCCCCCAGTGATTGAGCATGCGCTACGAATTCGTGCCCGGCTGGACTTTCCCGAATTCCCCATCGGATAGCCCGAGCGATTTAGGGCGGAGCCATGTTTTACATTAATTCGGGTAAACGTGATTGCGCCAGCGCGCATCATTACGGAGTCCGGTTGAGTTCTTCGGTGACGGCGCGATCCAGATCCAGGCCCGCTCCCCGGGCGAGGGCGCCGTCAAGGGCACTTTCGCCCATGGCGGCGCGCGCCTCGGCCAGGACGGGTCCGGCGGCCCGCAGCACGTCCGAATTGCTCGCCGGATGGCGCGTGACGAGGCCAAGAAGCTCGCCCGCCCGATCTGGCCCGCCTGATCTCAGGTAAACCCACGCCAGTCCGCGCAGCGCGGCAAGGACGATCCGTAGTGAACCGATCGCGCGGGACTCAAATAGGCACTCCCGGTATGACTTCAAGGCCCCGGCGACGTCACCTTCTTTCGCGAGGAGATCGCCGATGTTGATCGCTCCAATGGCGATGTCTTTGCGCACGCCAATCTCGCGGGATATAGCCAGTGCCTCAGTATATCGGGACCGGGCGCTGGATAGATCGCCGTGTTCCTCGTCGATCACGCCCAGATTGCCGACGTAGACCGCCTCGGAGTGCCGGTCTGCGAGTTCTCGGAACTTCTTCAGGGCGTCGTTGAACGCAGCCTGCGCCGCGGGGTAGTCCCTCTGGCCAAACGTGATCGCGCCGAGTTCGCCGAGCAGATTTGCGATACCTCGCCGGTCGTTCAACTCGCGATACGCTGCCAGGGACTTGTCCAACGTCGCTCGTGCAGTCGAGGGATCGCCTCTCTGCCACTGACATTGCCCGAGGCGGCGCAGAGCAAGGGCGACGGTAGCTTTGTCGGCGGTGCCTTCGGCCAGGGCCAGTCCTTCCGTGCTGGCGGCCAGGGCATCGTCGTATTGACCTCGCTGCAAACGGACTCGGCCAAGCAGAATGAGCGCCTTGGCGGCCAGGAGCGGACTCGTGCGCCGGGCCGACGCGAAGCAAACCTCGAGCACCTCGACGGCCAGCTCCAGATCGCCGGCGCGTTCGCATACTTCCGCCAGGCGGTACTCGAGCCCTGCCCGAGTCACGGCTCCGACCGCATCGATATCGGCGTCGCGCATGTGCTGGACCGCTTTCTCGAACGCCTCGCGAGCCTGGGCAAAGGCGCTCACCTGAAACGCCTTGTCCCCAACCTCAGTCAGATACGTAAACGATTTTTCATCGTCGCCGGCCCTTTGAAAGTGGTGGGCGAGTTCGGCCGCGAAATCATCGGCTTTTGCTCCAACCATGGCTTCCACAGCTGCGCCAATGTCTCCATGCCACAAACGGCGCTCGCCCGAGCCGAGTTGATCATACAGAAACTGCTGGAGGAGCGTGTCGGCAAATTGGAAACGCGACAGAATCGCCTTGCCGGCTTTGACCTCCCCCAGCTCGATGACCAGCCTGTGGCGCTTGTCGAGTTCTCGCGACAGATCGCGCAGGATCTGCCGCTCATTCTGTTTAGCGCCTTGCCAACGATCTGAGCCGTGAACGTTGGCCCTTCGACGGCGGCGACGTTCAGGAGTTCGCGCAGGTGCGCCTCGAGCCGCGACACCCGCTCGCTGACCACGCCCTCGACCCGGGCCGGCAGTTCCGACAAGTCGATCTCGGCGTTGATCGCCCAGCGGCCCAGGGCGTCGAGCATCTTGTGCCGGTCTTCTTCGCCGGTTCGATCGAGCTCGATCCAGACGTCGCCGAAGTAGCGTTTTACTTCGTTCAGGGCCGCCTCCAGCGGATGCCGGGTATTGTCGCGCCCAAACGATATATCGTTCTCGCGGTATGCGCCGATGATCATCAGCCGGCTGTCCTTGAGCTCGCGCACGATTTGGAACAGGAGGTTGATCGAGGCGGTGTCCGCCCATTGCATGTGGTCGAGTACGAGGATGATCGGCTGGCGGGCGGTGGCTGCACGCAGAAACGCTGTGTATTGCTGCTGGACCTTGCCCTCGTCAAGGGTCGGCGCGCTGAGGTCCAGGGCAGCTTTGGATGCTTCAGCCGCCGGATTGGCATCGATCTTGGTCAGCGCGCCGGTTTTGTCGGCTGCGCTGCGGGCCACCTTGCCGACGAACTTGCCGAGCAGAGCGCCGGCCGGGACGAAGACGCCAATGATTTCTGGAGCAATGTCAAGAAAGGCTTCGGCCCGGCTCGCAAAATCTGGCGGGTCGCCTTCGACTTCATCTTGGGTTTGGGCGTTGGGGCCACGGCGCCGGGCTCGGGCTCGGGCGGCGGCTCGGGCGGGGCGGTTAATGACGCCAAAATGTCGCGGAACGGCAAATACGCGTCGCCCGCGCCCGTGCGGGCATTGCACAATCCGAATGCGACGACCAGTTCTTCGTTGGCCTCGATCGCCCGGCCGGTAAATTCTTCAATGAGCGACGACTTGCCTGCGCCGGGTTCCCCGGTGACCATGGCTGCCTGCATTTGGCCCTGGACCGCTTTTCCGAGAAGGCGCTCCAGCTTGTCGAGTTCGCGCGTGCGCGGGACGAATTTCGGTTTGGTTTCGGCCGGGTCCATATTTCCCTATTGTAGCGATGGGGCAGTATTCCGCGCGTTTCGACCGAAGCACAGTTGACCCAAAGTCAATCGTCAGGGCGGCGCGATCCAGGCGCGATATGCGGCGCGCGCCGACGCGCCGATCCCGGCCGCGTTCGCGGCGTCCAGCAGGTCGGCAGCCTGGGCGATCCCAAAGCGGTGCCGCGCCGCGTAAAGGCGCATCCACCGAAAGAACGCCTCATCGCCCGTCGCGCGGCGGATACTGTCGAAGAAGATCGGACCCTTGCCATACACAAACGCGCCATA
>JBKJQK010000056.1:0-2620 GCA_046594095.1 Anaerolineae bacterium
GAGGGGTGTCCAGGACTTGTGACGACCAACTTAGGCTCACGACGCGTCCGGGGCAGCGGTGCGCGCTCGGCGATAGGTGTCCTCGGACTCAGAAAGGTGGTCGCGCATCGCCTGGCGTGCGCCATCGGCATCTTGCGCGGTGATTCGGTCCAGGATGATTCTGTGATGCTTGTAGGCGCGACTCGGTGTACCGCGCAGCCGGATCCCGGTCAGGCGGACCTCCATCAACATATCGGCGATCGAGCCGAGCAGGACCAGATACAGCGGATTATGTGAGGCGTGGGCGATGGAGGCGTGGAAGGCAACATCACTCTCGGCCCAAAGCTCGGGCGCATTCTCGCTGGCCCTCATGCGCTCAAGATGAACTTTCATTTCTGTCAGGTCAGCGTCAGTTCGGCGCTGGGCGGCAATGCCCGAGATTTCAACCTCGAGCAGGCGCCGGACTTCCTGAACGTGCGAAAACTGAACCGCCCCCGTCGTCGGCGGCCCGTCGTTCCTCGCCCGGCCGTTGAGCATCATCGTCATCATTTCGCTGACAAGCGAGGGCGTTGGCGAAAGCACGACCGTGCCTCCACCCGCGCGGGCATCCAGCAGGCCCTTGGCCGCCAGCGTGCGGACCGCCTCCCGGATGACGGTCCGGCTAACACCCATGCGTTCGCATAATTCCCGCTCAGGCGGAAGTTTGTCGCCTGACCTGAGTTCGTAGTTCCGGATCATCTGCTGGATCTGGGCGGCGACCTTGTCCGAAAGCCGCTCCGTTCGCATCTGCGTATCAAATGAACTGGCGGCGCGCGGCCCCGGAGCCGCGTCAGCAGACACGAGCTCGGCCTGCCTGGATTGAGTTGACTTTGCCACGGTCCTATGATCATACCTGTCATCCATCTCAGGTCAAGTCGGTTGCGGTTTGCTCCTCCAACTGCTCGTCGTCTCGCGGCGTTGGGCAACCTCGACATAAATACCGAATGCTTAGGGCTTGACTTTTCTCAATTTCTGATTAGAGTCATTCTGACTAGTCAGTATTGACTAATCAGGACTCGATTATGGAACGGGAAATGTTGCTCCTCGGCCTACTCCGACACGGCAAAATGCACGGTTACCAGCTCAACGACTACTTTGAGCGGACCCTGGCGTTTTGCGCCGACCTGAAGAAGGCCACCGCTTACTTCCTGCTGGACAAGATGCAGGGTCGGGGCTGGGTGGCGGTGACGGAAACGCGGGAAGGTCACCGCCCGCCGCGCAAGGTCTATGCGCTCACCCCGCTTGGCGAAGCCGAGTTTCAGCGCCTCTTGCGGGAGAACCTGGCGGGGTTCGCGTCCGCCCGCTCGCCGGCCGACGTTGGCCTCGCCTTTGTCGACGCGCTTGACGGCGATGAGGCCTATGACCTGCTCCGCCGGCGGCGAAGTCTGCTCGCGGCCGAACTCGACGCGTTCAAGGCCGCGCCACGCCACGGGGGCAGCTTTCAGTTGCTGATCGATCACCAAATCAATTATCTCGAAAGCGAGCTTCGCTGGCTGGACGAGACACTCTTATCGCTTGGCGCGACGCCCGAGGCGGCGCCAAAGGAAAGCAAGGAGATTTAACGCACCATGGAGTTCATCCAAACAATTCACGGGCTGTGGCGGTGGGCGCTTGCGCTCACCGCCCTTGTTGTCATCGTCAAGTCGATCATCGGCCTGGCCCGCGGCGCGGAATACACCGAGACCGATCGCAAACTGGCATTCACCTACGCGATGGCGATCACCATTCAATTTCTCCTTGGAGCGGCAAACCTGATCGGTAAGGTCTCGGTCGGCGCCTTCAATCCGCGCCTGCATATGGAGCATCTCGTCACCGGCACGGTCGCGACCGCGCTCGCCCACATGACGCCCATATTCAAGAAGCGCTCGAGCCGGGCCCGCTTCGCCGCTACCCTCATCCTCGTAACGCTTTCCCTGTTGGCGGCGATTCTAAACGTGGCCGCCTTGCGCGGCGGCTGGTTCTACAAGTTTCCCTAATATGTCCGACAAACTCGACTTCAAACGCGTCCTGCCGATCTTCGTGATCGTGCTGGTCGACCTGCTCGGGTTGACCATCATCATCCCGCTCCTGTCGCTCTACGCCGCCACGTTCCAGGCGGATGCCCTGACCATCGGTTTACTGGGCGCCTCCTATCCCCTCGCCCAGTTCATCGGCGCGCCAATTCTGGGCCGCCTCTCGGATCGTTTCGGCCGACGGCCGGTCCTGATCGTCAGCCAGATCGGCACACTGCTTGGGCTGCTGCTGCTCGGATTCGCCAACAGCCTGACCCTCCTGTTCATCAGCCGCATCATCGACGGGCTTTCGGGCGCCAACATCTCGACCGCCCAGGCCGTCATCGCGGATAGCACCAATGAGAAGACGCGCACCCAGGGCCTCGGCTTGATCGGCGCGGCGTTTGGATTGGGATTCACCGTTGGCCCCCTGATCGCCTTTATCGCCCTGGGCGCAACCGGAAATAACTATCGCGCGCCGGCCTTTGTCGCGGCCGCCTTCTCGGTCGTGTCGATTCTGCTCAGCTTCTTCTGGCTCAAGGAAACCCGGCCAGAGGGATACGTCCCCAGCGATGCGAAGGTGCTCGGCACGGGATCGCTCAAGGCGGCCC
>JBKJQK010000474.1:0-5514 GCA_046594095.1 Anaerolineae bacterium
TGCGCTGGCCGCGCAAAAGCAAAGCTACCTGTCCGAGATCGAGATCTTCCAGGATCTTTCGGCCGAGGAGATGGCCGAACTCGGCCGCGCCGCGCCGATGAAACAAATCGAGCCCGGCGCGATCTTTCGCGCGCCTGACGATCCGGACGAGGTTCTCTTCATCCTGAAAAAGGGTCGGGTAAAGCTGTATCAATTAAGCCCAGATGGGCGGGCACTGACCATGCATCTTTATGAGGCCGGATCGATCTTTGGTGAGATGCCGCTGCTGGGCCAGGGCATGCACGGCAGCTTTGCCCAGGCGCTGACGCCCTGCGTTTTGTGTCTGATGTCGCCCCAGGACGTGAAACGATTGTTGATCGGCGACCCGAGGATCGCGACCCGGATTGTCGAGTCGCTGAGCGAGCGGTTGGCCGTTGTCGAAAATCGGCTTCTCGACTTTGCATTCCGGCGTGTGCCGGAACGCCTGGCGCGCCTGCTCCTTCAACTCGCGCAATTGCATCGCAGCCTGCTCTTGCGCTCGCCGCGGATGGAGGTGCGTTTCACCCACGAGGAGTTGGCCGATATGATCGGGACGACTCGCGAGACGACGACAAAACTGCTAAACGAGATGCGTTTACGCGGGCTGGTCGAACTGCAGCGCACGCGCATTACGCTGGTCGACCTGAATGGCCTTCAGCGCATCGCGGCGGGTGACCCGCGCGGCATCACAGTCGAGCTGTCCTCTCCCGAGTAGCCTTGCGCCCCGGCGATCCGCGGAGGGCTCACTCGCCATGCGGTGATGGATCCGCCCGGCGATCTTGATTTTGGCCGGCGCTTCACGGGCATTGAGGAAGCGTTATCCCAACCGATTTCAATCAGCCAAGTCTCATTTGGCCGGGGGATACTCCGAATAATCATGAACAAGGCGGTTTTTGAGGGACTGATCGTTGACGCGTTCGACAATCCGGTGGCGGCCGCCAGCGTGGGGGCCGATGCCACCTACGTCGTCATCGAGGATGGCTTTCGCTTTCACGTCGACGCGCACCGGGTTGACGAGCAGATCATGGCGAGCTTCGCCGGGCAGGTCCAGGACAACCGCGACCTGATCGGCGAGGGCATGATGAAGATGCTGGGCAAAGACGACCTGTTCACCAAGGTGTCGGTCGACCGCGCCCTCAAGAACTTCAGCCAGCAGGCCACCAAGATTTATGAGACCGGCATCCCCGAACAGACCCGGGCCTATTTGGGCATGCTTGGCTTCCGGATCATCATTGACCGGCACGGCGAAGTGCTGAAGATCGACATGCCTGCGCGGGCCGACGACGAAAGCGACGGCAACGGCTGATCGCAGACCGCGGTCATCAAACACCCATGCGCACGATCCTCATTACCGGAGCAACCGACGGCATTGGCAAGGCCACCGCGCTCGGCCTCGCCCAGCAGGGACATCTCGTCATCGTTCACGGCCGCAACACAGCCAAAGCCCGGGCTATTGTTGACGCGTTGCACAGTCAGACCGGCAGCGAGGAGCTTGACTACGCGGTCGCTGATATGGCCTCGCTGGCCGAGGTGCGCGGGATGGCGGCTGAGGTCGCGAAGCGGTATCCGGGTCTGAACACGCTGGTGAACAACGCCGGGATCTACGCGACCGAGCGCGCCCTCAGCCCGGACGGTTATGAGATGTCACTCGCCGTCAACCACCTGGCGCCCTATCTGCTGACGCGGTTGCTGCTGCCGACGCTATCGGCCAACACCCCGGCCCGGGTCGTCCATGTCAGTTCTACCGCCCACCACCGCGCCCGGATCGATTTTGACAACTTGCAGGCCGAACTCAAGTTCGGCGCGTATGCGGTCTACGCCGCGACCAAATTGGCTAACGTGCTGTTCTCAAATGCGCTGGCGCGCCGAATGGCGGGCGCGGGCGTAACGTCAAACGCCTTGCATCCGGGTGTGATCACGACCAAGCTCCTGGCGACTGGATTCAAAATGACGGGCGCGGATCCTGGCGTCGGCGCGCAGACCTCAGTGTTTTTGGCCAGCGCGGATGAAGTCGAGGGCGTGACCGGGCGCTACTTCGACGATCGGCGGGACAAGGCCGCCTCGGAGGCCGCCCGCGACGAGGCGCTCCAGGAGCGTCTGTGGGCGGTCAGCGCGGAGATGGTCGGGTTGCTGGCGTAGGCGCTCGCACAGCTCTGCCGCGTCGGCAGACCCCTCACCCCTGGAGATATCCGGTGTCTGCGCTATGCTTCAGCCTATGAGCCGTCGCTCGGTCGCTGCGCGGATCGCCGCCCTTGTGCTGGGCGTTGGGCTGGCCGCGTGTGGGGCTGCGGCGCCCGCGCCCACCGCTCCGCAAGCGAGCGCGGCGCCAAAGCCCGCCGCTACCGCCGCGCCGGCTGCGCCAGCGCCCGCAGCCACAAGCGCCCCCCAAAAACCAACCGAGGCGGCGAAACCCGCTCAGGGATCGACCACGGCGCCGGCCGGCACGCTCACCGGCCCCGCGGCGGCCGGCCCGGCTACGGCCCCTCCCACCGACACCGGCGCCTTCCGCGCCACGCCAACCGCCCCCCAGCCCGCCGCAACCGTCGCGGCGCCTCGGGAAACCAACGCCGACAAGGCCACCTCCGCCGCGGAGCCGCGCACGATCGAGCTCGAGTGGCCCCCGGACATGCGTATGGGCGACTCCAACATCGTCCGAATCACCCTTGAGCCCGTCAGCGACGGCTATGTGACCAACGTTCAGATCGAGGGCAACCGGGTCGAGACGCGCACAATCAGCGTAACCCGTCCTGCCGGCTACAGCCTGGCCGCCGTCGCCCGCCTGGACGGGATCGGTTTTGAGATTGATCCGCGCGGCGAGTGGCAGAAGGACCTTCCGGCGCGCGAATTCGTCACCTGGCAATGGACCATCCAGCCCCGCGAACGCGGCCGGCACACCCTCTCGGCCAGCGTCGCCCTGGCCTGGACGGCCGAGCCCGGCTCGGGACTGCCCGCCCGGGATCGGGCCCAGATCTTCAGTCGGGCCCGCGAGGTCATTGTGAGCGACGCCGGCGGCATACCGGTCTCGGCGGCCGCCGTCGCCGGTCTGGTGGCGCTGGTCGTGGGGGGGCTGTGCGCGGCCGTCTTGTTTGCCCGGCGGCGACCCGGGAACACGGGCCTGCCCCGCCCCGCCAAACCCAACGAGAACCTCGCCCTCGAGACACAGGCTGGCATTCAGCTCGATCCCGCCCGCGCGGCTCTGCTCCGAGCCGTCTTCGCCCCCTATCAAAGGGTTGTCGTCGAGGGTGAGTTTCGCTCGGGCTATTCGGGCGCGCGAGCCTTTCTGGCTGTGCCGATCAAACCCGACGGGCGGGCGGACGCCCATGCCATCGTCAAGATCGGCGACGCGACGGCGATTGGCCGGGAGTACGATAATTACGCCCGCTTCGTCAAGGACACTTTGCCGCCGGTGACGGCCCGGATTCAAGAGCCGCCGGTCGCAGTCGAACCGCGGAGCGGATCCCTCGCCGCCCTGCGTTATACGTTTGTGGGCGCGGGGGGCGTTCGTCCGATCAGCCTGCGCGAGGCGCTCCTGGCGAATCCTGACCCGGCCCTTTTGCGCCAGCTTTTTGACACCTTTGGGCCGACCTGGTGGATGCAGCGGCACGCCCGGACCTTCACCTGCGCCCAGGAGTACGACCGGGCCCTGCCCGCCCATCTGGTTGTCGCAGCCGCCCCGGGCACGGTTGGCGCTCGCGGGGTGGATGGGCGCCGGGCGGAGCCGCCCGGGCTCGCCCGCGGCGAGCAGGTGACGCTCTCGCACTTCGCCCGGATTGAACGGCGGGCTGACAGCGAAAGCTGGTCGCTGATCGGAGCCGGATCTCCGCCCTTGCGGGTGCGGGTGCTCGGGGCCCGGGCCGCCGCCCCAAGCCTGCCCGGGGCATATCAGATCGTCGATACCCGCCTGGCCTTCCTGCGCGAGGCTGCCGGGGAGGGCGAGCTGTTCGGGCTGCCCGAGCCGCTTGAGATGCTGCCCCGCCTGCTCGATCGGACCGTGCGCGGGAGCCAGTCGATCATCCATGGCGATCTCAACCTCGAGAATGCCCTGGTCGGCCCCGGCGGGGCGGTCTGGCTGATTGACTTTGCCGAAACGCGCGAGGGGCATCCGCTGGCCGATTTCGCCCACCTGTATGCGGATGTCATCGCCCACATCGTCGCCCCGCAGGTGACCTCTCCCCGTGAGGCACTGGAGGCGATGGTCAGCCATCGCGGACCCGCCTGGCTGGCCCTGCTCCAGACCATCGACGGGATGGCGGGTCGCTGTCTATATGATCCGGCCGACCATAACGAGTGGGCGCTGGCCCGCGGGATGGTCTGTCTGGGCGCGCTCAAATTTGCCAATCTGTCAGCTGCCCAGAAGCGCCTCCTGTATCTGACCGCCGCACTGGCCTGGTCGGAATTACACTAGTGTCCTGCGCGAACAATTGTTCTAAATCCGCCTGGCTTGGGCTACAATTCATGGCATGGAAATCACCTGGCACGGGCTGTTCTGCGTCCGGATGACCGAGCGCGGCACCCTGGCGGTTGTGGCCGACCCCTTCGCGATCGGAGCGGGCGAAGAGCCGCCGAAGCTCAAGGCCGATGTCATCACCATCAGCCGCGACACCCCCGAGCACAACAACATCAGCGCGGTTGTAGGCGGCCAGCGCGGTGATGTGCGGACCGTCCGCGGGCCTGGCGAGTATGAAATGGGCGGCGTCTTTATCACTGGCGTCGGCATGCGCCCGGACAAGAAAACGCCGATTGAGCCGGTCGAAAGGAGCACCGTCTTTGTCTTCAATTTTGATGGCTTGAGCATCGCCCACCTCGGCGGACTCTCGTTCGTGCCCACCCAGGCTCAGATCGACGCGCTCGAGACGGTCGACGTGCTGCTCATCCCGATTGGCGGAGGCAGCAGCCTGAACGCCGCCCAGGCTTCTGAGGTGATTAGCCTGATCGAGCCGAGTATCGTCGTCCCGATCAACTTCAAGTCGGGCGAGAGCGGGGCCAGCCTCGATGGCGCCCAGAAGTTTCTCAAGGAGATGGGATTGAGCGAGGCCAAACCGGTGGAGTCGCTTAAGATCACCCGGGCAAGCCTGCCGGAAGACACCCAGGTCGTGTTGCTTGAGGTAAAACAATGAGGAAGCGAAATGCCGCCGCGCTGGCGATGGCGCTGTGCGGGATGCTGGCCCTGACCGCCTGCGGTGATGGCGCGCCGCCGGCGACCCCGACGGTTCCGGTCTCCGGGACCCGCGCGCCGCTTCTATCGGTCGCGCCCGGCCCAGCCAGCACCGCCAGCCCGCAGCTTCAGGCCCGGATCGAGGCCGCCCGCGCCGCTTACAGGGCCGGCAACTATCAGCAGGCGCTTGCCGAGACTGAGGAGGGCATCAAGCTGGATGGCCGCAATGCCGAGATTCACTATCTGGCCGGCAACACCAGCAACCAGCTAGGCGGGATCACCGCCGATGCCGGCGCGCGGGCGACCCTCTTCCAGAATGCCATCAACAGCTACCTGCGCGC
>JBKJQK010000417.1:0-5304 GCA_046594095.1 Anaerolineae bacterium
ATGACCGGCCACCTGCTCGGGGGCGCCGGAGCGATGGAGGCCATGGCGAGCGTCAAAGCCATCCAGGAGGGTGTGATCCCGCCCACCATCAACTACGAGACCCCGGATCCGGCCTGCGATCTGAATTACACGCCCAACGTCGCGGTCCGCAAACCCGTGCGCGCGGCGCTGTCAAACTCGTTCGGGTTCGGCGGCCACAACGCGAGTGTGATCTTCGCGGAGTGGGCAGCCTGATGCGTTACGCCCACATCGTCGGCTGGGGTAAATGCGTGCCCGAAAAGATCATCACCAATGATGATCTGGCAAAGACTGTCGATACGTCGGACGAATGGATCCGGAACATGACCGGCATTCGCCAGCGCCGCATTTCCAATGACAAGGAGACCACGGCCGTACTTTCGACGAATGCGGCCATGGAGGCCCTCGACATGGCGGGCGTCACCGCCGCGCAACTGGATATCATCATCGTCGCCACGGTCACACCCGATTTCATGTTTCCCTCTACAGCGGCGCTGGTGCAGGACGCCCTGGGCGCCGACAATGCCGGAGCCTACGATCTGAGCGCGGCCTGCGCGGGCTTCCTGTACGGGCTGTCCCAGGCTGCGGACTCGATCCGGGCGGGCTCGATTTCCACGGCACTGGTCATCGGCGCCGAGCGCCTGTCCAGCATCGTGGACTGGAAAGACCGCAACACGTGCGTGTTGTTCGGCGATGGGGCGGGCGCGGTTGTGCTCAAGGCCAGCGATCAGCCTGGCGGGGTGCTTTCGACCCTGCTGCGGGCCGATGGCTCGGGCGGACCGGCCCTCTATCTGCGCAGGAAGGATGGGGAAGCGCTCCAGATGAACGGGCGCGAGGTCTTCCGCTTTGCCACGCGGGTGATCGACAAGAGCGTCCGCGAGGTGATGCGGCGAGCCGGCTGGACGGCCGATCAGGTCGACATCCTGGTGCCCCATCAGGCCAACCTGCGGATCATCGAAGCCGCCTCGAGAGCGCTTGCGATGCCGATGGACAAATGGTTCACCAACATGGACAAATACGGCAACACCAGCGCTGCGTCTATTCCAATTGCGTTGTGCGAGGCCGTCGCGGCGGGCCGTCTCAAGCCCAATGACCGGGTGGTGATGGTGGGTTTTGGCGGCGGGCTGACCTGGTCGGCGGCCGCCGTGCAGTGGCTGGTGACGGCCAAGCCGCAGACCCGCGGCCAGCGGGTGTTGAGCCGGGTGGGCTATGGCGCGGCCGCGTTCCGTTCGCGCGCGCGCCGCATCTTCCGGCGGATCGAGGATGGGATGATGGCGACCAACGACAAGTCGCCGAAGAAGTAGCCCGCAATCCGCTACACTAGCCCGACCATGAGCGTCGGGCTTTCCATTCCTCGTATTGACGGGCGGGCCAAGGTCACCGGCAGCGCGCCGTATCCAGGCGATTTGTCGCTCCCGGGCATGGCCCACGCGAAAGTGCTGTTCGCCCGCCGCCCCCACGCGCGGGTACGGGCCATCGACATCGCGGAGGCCTCCCGTGTGCCGGGGGTGCTCGGTATCTTCACCGGGGCGGATATTCCCAATAACGAGTACGGCCTGGTGCTCTTTGACGCGCCGGTCATGGTGGACCCGGCCGGGACCAAGCCCTTTGACGGCATCGTCCGCCACGTCGGCGAGAAAATCGCCCTGATCGTCGCCGAGACTGAGCGAATCACCGAACACGCCCGCAGCCTGATCCGGGTTGACTACCAGGATCTGCCCGTCATCGACTCAATCGAGGCGGCCCTGAAGCCGGGTGTTCCGCAGTTGCACCCGCACTATTCGGGAAACATCCTCCACCACTATCGCATTCGGCACGGCGACGCGGCGGCCGGCTTCGGCGAGGCCGATGTCATCATCGAGGGCGAGTACGCCAGCGGCGCGCAGGAGCACGCCTATCTCCAGCCCGAGGCCGGGCTGGCCTATATCGACGAAGAGGGGCGGATCACTGTCCAGGTGGCCGGGCAGTGGGCGCACGAGGATCAGGAGCAGATCGCCCATGCGCTGCGTCTGCCGATCGAGCAGGTCCGGGTGATCTACCCGGCCATCGGCGGGGCATTTGGCGGACGCGAGGACATGAGTGTGCAGATCGTGCTGGCCCTGGCCGCCCAGCGTTTGCGGCGGCCGGTCAAGATCATCTGGACCCGCGAAGAAAGCATCATCGGCCATCACAAGCGCCATCCGATGCGGGCCAGGGCCCGCCTGGGCGCGAAGCGCGACGGCACACTGGTCGCGGCTGAAGTTCACCTCCAACTCGATGCGGGCCCCTACAACTACACCAGCACCAAGGTGCTCGGGAACGCGACTGTGGTCTGCGTCGGCCCGTACCGGATTCCCAACGTTGCCATCGACTCAGACGCGATCGTCACCAACAATGTGCCCGGCGGCGCGTTCCGCGGGTTCGGCTCGCCCCAGGCGCTCTTCATCGCCGAGTCGCAGATGAACAAACTGGCCGAGGCGCTGGGGATGGATCCCGTCGCGCTGCGCCGCAAGAACGCCCTGCGCGACGGCGACATCACCGTCAACGGTTGCGTGATTCCGTCGGGTTGCTCGATGGTTGAGGTGATCGACGCGTGCGTGGAGGCCGCCGGCCCCCGGCCCGAGTATCCAACGAAGGAAACACATCTTCGGCGCGGGCGCGGATTCGCGGCCGGCCACAAGAACATCGGCTTCTCGTTTGGGTTCCCCGAGCGGTGCGAAGCCACGGTGGAGCTCACCGGCAAGACCGCCATCGACCGAGCGGTGGTCTATCACGCCGGCGCCGACTGCGGCCAGGGCGCCCACTCGGCCTTCCTCCAGATCGCGTCTGAGGCGCTCGGGATTCCAGTGGAGGCCATCGACCTGGTGGCAAGCGACACCAGCAACAGCGGAAGCAGCGGCTCGGCCTCGGCGTCGCGGCTGACCTTCATGGCGGCTGGCTCGATCGTGGGCGCCGCGCGCGCGGCGCTTCAACGCTGGAAGGATGAGGAGCGCCCGGCCCGAGCCCATTTTGTGTACCGCCCGCGGGCGACGACGGCGATGAATCCGGAAACCGGCGAGGCAGACCCCAACATCACCTACGGCTACGTCGCCCAGACCCTTGACGTCGAGGTGGACATCGAGACTGGCCAGTTGCGGGTGCTCAATCTGGTCTGCGCCGACGATGTTGGCCGGGCGGTCAATCCGCAGCAAGTGGTGGGCCAAATTGAAGGCGGGGTCGCGCAAGGCCTGGGCTGGGCGGCGCTGGAGAATTTCGTCACCCGGGGCGGGCAGGTGCTGACCTCGCGGATGAGCACGTATTTGATCCCGACCGTCTATGACGTGCCGGACAGGCTTGAGAGCATTCTGGTCGAGACCCCCGATCCGCACGGCACCCTGGGTATTCGGGGGATGGCCGAAATGCCGCTCCTCCCGGTCGCACCGGCGCTTGCCGCGGCCATCCACGACGCAACGGGCGTCTGGGTCGACACCCTCCCAATTACCCCGGAGCGGATGCGGGCGGCGCTTCGCGCATACACCGCGCCGCCCGGGTAAGCACCCGCCAACCGTCGCACTGGGTCATGATCTCGGGGGCGGTCGTCTTGCGGTAAGCGCGCAGGGCCTGGCGCAGGGCCAGACCGCCAGCGACATCGGCCCGCAGCGCATCGAGAAACGCGCCGGTCGCGGCAGGCAGCACGGCCTCGAGCGCGGCGAGGGCGGCCTGATCGCCTTCCAGCGTTTCAGCGGCCGCGCCGCCAGTCGCGATGACGACCGCGCCCACCCGCCGGAACATCCGTTCGGGACCCGCGCCGGGCAGGGGATTTGGCAGCGCGAGATACGCTTCAGGCGGGCGATCCAGATCGAAATCGCGCAAGAAAGCGAGGGGCGCTTCGCCATACGGGGTGAGCCCAAACACCTCGGCCCGCGGCTCGTCGATGAAATGATCCTCAATCCAACCAAAGAGCGAGAGCTGGCTGAATCGCGTGCCGCGCTCGGTATTCAGGCTGGCGATCAGGATTGGATGAGGGGCAGTGTGGAGCGGCAGGCCGAACACCACCCGCGCGACAGATCCGATCCGGGCCATTCCGCGCGCCTCGGCCAACGCTTTTGCCCCATCCTCCGCCGCGCCCCCGATGACGAGCGCGCACACGAACGGGCCGGCCACCACTTCGGCGGGCGTCTCAAGCCGGAGCAGATCATCAAACGTCATCGGAAATCCACCTCGCGGCGGGTGATCCGCGAGACGAGCTTGCACAACGCATACAGTATGACGATGGCGATCCCATCGATGAAGGCGGTCAGGCCAAAGGCGGTGGCCAGCCCCAGCAGGGCGTTCCGGGCAGGCGGCGCGAGGGTGCGGGCCAGCGTCTCGCCACCCAGGGCCAGCGCAGCGATCGAGATGATGGCCAGGAAGATGACGACGGGCGGCCACGACTGCATGTCGGACGGCGAGGGCAACATGCTGTTGGCGATGGCGAAGACGATGTAGAACCAGACCCAGGCGTCGGGAGCCTGGAAAGCGGTGACGAGTTGCTGGGCAATGGCGCCGAGATCGCCGCCGGTGAAGGCAGCGTTGAGGCGGGCCGAGTTGAAGACGAGCCCGCCGATTGCGCCCAGGGCGAGGGTGCCGACCAGCAGCGGCGCGACGCCAACGATGCTGGAGCGGACCACGTCCATCCGGTCCATCTCAACAAACCCGAGCCGGATCCGGTCTCCTTCGCGGGCGGGCAGCAGCGACATTTTCCGGACGCGCACACCCAGCAACCTGGCCATGACGGCGTGGCTGATCTCATGCAGGGCAACGCCAGGGAAGAGCAGAACTGCGTAGACCAGCAGCATTTCTTCACGCCGGCCGGTGAGCAGCAAGCCGAGGGCCTGGAGCAGCTGATTGGCCATGCGGGCCAGGATCAGAAGCAGGCCGAAGGTGACCAGAAAGGCGAGCAGCGCGGTCAGCATGGCGGTGACCGGCTAACGGAACCTCGCGCGAAGCCGCGAAGACGCGAAAGTAAAGAACTTCGCGTCTTCGCGGCTTCGCGTGAGAAATAGCCCTTCGCGCAAGGTCTCCTTAACTTATCGCGCTGCGGCGACGATCGCGGCGAAATCCGCGGCCTTGAGACTTGCCCCGCCGACCAGCGCGCCGTCGATATCGGGCTGGCCGAGGATTTCTTTGGCGTTGGCGGCGGTAACGCTCCCGCCGTACTGGATCCGGATGAGATCGGCAGCGGCGCCGGCGTGCTTGCGGACCTCAGCCCGGACAAACGCGCAGCGGTTCTGCGCGTCGGCGGGGGTGGCCGCCCGGCCGGATCGTCATCGCCTACGAGCCGATCTG
>JBKJQK010000012.1:0-2651 GCA_046594095.1 Anaerolineae bacterium
GAACGGGCGGGAGCGGCACCTGCGTGCTCCGGCCGCTCACATAACCGCCATCATTTTCGAGACGTCCGCCAATAAGCGTCTGGTTGCCTTCGATCCGCCCCGACTTGCGCACCCGCACGTTTCCACCGGCCAGCACGAGGTCGCCCCGTACCGTACCGGCAATGTCGGAGTTGCCGCCAAACACATTGAGCTTGCCCTCGACCAGGCTGCCCTCCTCCAGGCTGACATTGCCGCCGTAGACCGACAGGTCCCCGGCGATCGTCTCATTGCTGCGCAGAGTGAAGTTGTCGCCGAAAACTGACTGAGTACGTAGCGTTCGCCGCTCCGCCGGGGCGGGCGGCTCAGGGGTCTGGCCCAGCGCCGGCGACGCGGCGCATAACGCAATCGCCAATCCCGCAACGAGCGCCGTTGCCATCCGGGCAACCAGGTTATTTCGCATATTAATTTTCCTGTGGTTTGTCGCCGCACGCCTATCGCAGGCGAAGCGACGCTGCGCCAAGGGTGGCCCGGATTGTGATGGTGGGGGCCGTCCCGGCGGTCCCGCGCCCGGGCGAAGAAAGGAATGCGTCATGATCGTTTGCCTCTTCAGCGTCGCTGCCCATCGAGACCGGGCGCCATTTTCGTGTTTCGTCGCGCTATGAAATCTGCGCGCTATTCCTCATTACGCGCCGCGGAATTCGAAGTTGCGGCGGCCAAACCCAATGACGCAACGAGCAGTCACGCCGGATGCGCCTTGGACAGCATGAACAGGATGCGCAGGAAGGCCAATGAGGCCATCCCGTACATCCTGTCAATTAGCAGCTTTCGGGGCGCGGATCCGTGTTGCGGAGAGGTACTGACGCGGGCGGAGTGACCCTCACCGCCGAGCCATGCCCATCCGCGGGCGCGGGGAGAAAAGCCGGATCATAGCGACCATCCACACGCCCACGAGCGCGGCCAGCATTCCAAGCGCGGCCAGACCGGCTGGCGCGGAGAGCACACCTTCGCCAAACGCAAAGGCCAGCGCGAGAACGGCCCGGGGCAGCTCCAGCAGCGAATCCAGCACTGCCGTGGACGCCGAAAGCAAGGACAGCCAGGCCTGGGCGGGAATCATGACCGCCAGGACCGTGGCGAAAAGGATCATCGCCATCGCGGCGAAAATAGCCAGGCCTGCCACCGCGATGAACGACCCAGCGCTGGCCCGACGCGCGGCGCTGTTGCGGGCAGCGCCCTCGGCCCGCACGATCGACATGATCCGCGGCCCCAGAGTTGCCGGCGCGGTCGCGGATGGGAGGATGGCGAGCTTCGGCTCGATGGCCGCCATCCGGGTCAACAGCGCGCGCTCGGCGGGATGCGCGACAAAATGCGCTTCGAGCGCCGCGCGCTCGTCCACGCTCAGCGCCTCGCCGTCAAGTGTCCTCATCATCAGGCTATCGAGGTCAAAGTTCATCGTCATGTTGCTCTCCTCAACCCACAAGGCGGCTCGCCAGGGGCGACTGCGCCAGCGCCCGGCGCGCCCGGAACAAGCGCGACTTGACCGCGCTCAAGCTGGACCCGGTCGCCTGGACGATTTCGTCATAACTCAAATCCGCGAAATAGAACATCTGGACCATTTGCCGGTCCTCCTCGGGCAAAGCAGCCAGCATCTGGCGCAGGATGCGCTGCTGCTCGTGAGTGGCGGCCTGAACATCCGGTCCGGGTTCGCGGCTTGGGATGTCCACCTCGGGCGTCTCACCATCCGAGTTGAGCGGCTGGTCCGAAAAAGCCAGCGGCTCGATCTTGCGCCGGCGCAGGCGGTCGATACACAGGTTTGACGTGATCGTCATCACCCAGGTCTTGAACCGCCATTCAGTCAGGTAGGTGTCTAACTTGCGATACGCCTTGAGAAAGGCTTCCTGGGCGACATCGTGGGCGTCATCTTCGTTGCTCAGCATCCGGAGCGCCAGCCGATACACCCGATCCTGGTGCGCTTCGACCAGCTCCTGGAAGCGATTGGCGTCACCGGCCAGGACCGCCCGCACGCAGGCGCGCTCAAGCGCGGCTTCATCCAATTCCGGAGCCGGAATAGGCGCAACCGCGCGGACCTCAGCCTGAGAAGGTCGCGTCATCGTGAAAGGGGCGATCAAGGTCAGTACGCCAAAGGCGCCCGCCCGGGATGCGTTCACTGTGTGCCATCTGATACGGGCTCCGCCGCGGTCCGGTTGCGCCATGCGCTCCCGATTCAGGCGACCCGGGCCTCGCTCAAGACGGAACGCCTAGCGAATGTCGATCTCACGCAGGAGCACCAGGTTGTTCCCATCCGTGCCGGCCTTACCCGGGTCAGTCACCCGCAACCGGTCATTACCGTCATACAGCGTGATGCCGATCCGGTAACGACCCGGGAGCGCATCGGCCGGAATGGGCAACTCGTAGGTGTCATTTACAACGGTCCCGGCCCGCCATGTGACGGTGGGAACGGGCGTGCCGTTGTTGCGCGGCTCGCGATCCTCGCCCTGCTTGATCACGCCGCCGCTGCTATGGATCAAAAACCAGGCAACCCGATAACCCCGATTCAGCGGCCCCGTCGCCCGCCACTTGACATCGAATCTGAGCCTTTGGCCCGGCCCGTAGCTCTCCCGAGTGAGGCGCACGCTTTCAAGGATGACGGGCGGCAGAAGCGCGTTCAGGTCGAA
>JBKJQK010000057.1:0-9427 GCA_046594095.1 Anaerolineae bacterium
CCTCGATGCCAGAACGCTGACGAGCCTCGCCCTGTCCCGGTTCTATCTCGACCGCATCCGCCGCCTCGATGGCGGCAGGCTCAACAGCGTGATTGAGCTCAACCCCGAGGCGCTGGCTGATGCGCGCGCCCGGGACGCCGAACCGCCGCGCGGGCCTCTGCACGGGCTGCCCATCTTGCTTAAGGACAACATCGGCACGCGCGGCCCGATGCGGACCACAGCCGGGGCCTGGGCCCTCCGCGACGCGGTGTGCGATCGCGACAGCGCCGTCGCCGAGCGGCTGCGGGCCGCCGGGGCGGTGTTCCTGGGAAAAGCCAACCTGTCCGAGTGGGCGAACTGGACGACCGACGGGATGCCCAACGGTTTTAGCTCTGTCGGCGGCCAGACCCACAACCCGTATGGGCGCTTCGATGTGAGTGGGAGCAGCTCGGGTTCGGCCGTGGCGGTCGCAGCCGGGCTGTGCGCAGCCGCGATCGGGAGTGAGACCTGGGGGTCGCTGGTTTCGCCGGCGTCGGCCAACAGCGTCGCGACGCTCAAGCCCAGCCTGGGGCTGATCAGCCGCGACCGCATCGTCCCGATCACCGAAGCCCAGGACACGGCCGGCCCGCTGGCCCGCTCGGTGGCCGATCTGGCCGCCCTGATGAATGTCCTGGCCGGGCCAGATCCGCGCGACCCCGAGACCGAGTCGGCCCGGTCGCTGGCCGGAACGGACTCCGCCGCCATGCTCGACCCGAATGCGCTGCGCGGAATGAAGGTGGGGATTGTCCGTCAGTCACACGACATCGATCCCGAGGCGCCGGTCTGGCGGGCCCGGCTGGCCGAGGCGCTCCGGGCGGCCGGGGCCGAGCCGGTGGAGGTTGCGCCGCAACCCATCACCGAAACAGGCTTCGACGACGACTTCATGCCGGTGGGCCACTTCGACTTTCAGCGCGGCGTCGACGCGTATCTGGCCGAGAGCGGCGCGCCATTTCGGAGCCTGGCCGGCCTCGTGGCCTGGAACGCCGAAGACCCCGCCAACCGGGTGCCATGGGGGCAGACCCTGTTGGTCGCTTCGGCCACCCAGCACACGACAGTGGCCGACTACCTTGTCATCCGCGACCGCAATCGGTCCGCGGCGCGGGCGCGCATCGACGCGCTCCTGAGCGAATCGAATTGCGCGTTGCTGGTCGGGGTCGAGGACGCCGGCTACATCCCCTTCGCCATTGCCGGCGCGCCAGCGCTCACCCTGCCGTTTGGCTACCGCGAGACTGGCGAACCGGTCGGCGTTACGTTTATCGGCCGATTTCTGGACGATCCGCAACTGATCGCGGCCGGATACGCACTCGAGCAGATGACCCAGGCCCGGCGACCGCCGCACCCTTGATCTCATCCTGCGCTCAGGAAATATCAGGATATATATCATTCGATTCGGTATGATTCGAAACCGAATGATAAAGCGCGCGAATGGCTCGCTCAATGACATGCCAACCTCATCCCGAGGTCCGCCCGCCGCGTCCGATGTCCTCCTAACACCGGGCGGCGGCCATTTGGCCCCACCCGATCTGCAGTCGGCGCATGCCATCCACATGCTGCTGTCTGGCATCACCAAACTCACCTGGCGGACGGTTGAAGAGTCTGTCCAGCTACGCCATCCCGGGCTGACCGGGATGCATCTGGGCGTGCTGCGGATGTTATCGCGCCAGGCCTTCACCCTGAGTGAGCTCAGCGCCCGAATGACGGTCACGCCTTCCACCCTGGTTCCCGTCGTTGACCGCCTGCAGGAGCTCGGCCTTGTGTCGCGCCAGAAGGACCCCCACGACCGGCGCCGCTCGCCGCTCGTGGTGACGCCTGAGGCGCATGCGATGCTCCGGAACCTTCCGCTCGCCGAGACCCACGCCAAGCTCATCGAGGCGCTGCGCCGGCTCGGGCCTGCCCGCGCCCGCGACCTCCAAACGCTCCTGCTCGACCTGCTCGAAAGCATGGACCCCGAGGGCTGGCTGATGAAGGAATGCGCCGCCACCGCAAAACTGTCTGAAGTCACCCAAACGCGGGCTATCTAAATTCCGGAGGAAATCCCACAACCATGATGCAACGTCCCAGCGGCGGCCGCCCGCCGCGCGCACCCGTCAACAAAGACGCGATTGGCCGCGCGATCAAATACCTCGGCCGCTTTAAGCGCCAGGCTTCGCTGCCCTATATCTTCCTGGTCATCGCCACGCTCTCGCAGCTCGCGGTGCCCAAGCTCGTCTCGGGCATCATCGACGCGGTGAGCAGCGGCGTGGCCGGAAAGGCCGTCCTCGACCGCCTGCCCAGCATTCCAGCCAGCGCGGTCTCGGCCGTGCTGCCGCGGCTGCTCGAGTTTCTCAAGCTGCCGGCCAGCCTGACGCTGCAACAGCTCAGCGATCAGCTCAACGCCAACGTCGCCAGCGCGCCCAGCGCGCTGCTGACCGCCGGGATCGCCATCGTGGTGTTCTCGACGTTCCGGGGCGTGTTCGCCTTCCTGCAGGCTTACTGGGCGGAGAAGAACTCACAGCAGGTCGCCTACGATCTGCGCAACGAGCTCTACGAAAAAGTCCAGCGCCTGTCATTCTCCTACTACGAGAAGACCCAGACCGGCCAGCTCATGATCCGCGCCACCGACGACGTCGAAAAACTGCGGCTCTTCATTGGCCAGGGTTTGCTTCAGATCGTTGGCGCGTTGGCCCTCATCGTTGGCACGCTCGTCATTTTGTTCACCACCAACGCCCAACTGGCCCTCGTGGTGCTGCCGCTGCTGCCGGTCGCGATGGGGCTGTTCATGTTCTTCGGCGCGGTCAGCGGACCGCTCTTCGGCAAGGTCCAGATGCGCTTGTCCGAGCTGAACTCGGTGTTGCAGGAGAATCTGGCCGGGATCAAGGTCGTGCAGGCCTTCGTGCGCGAGCGCAGCGAGCAGACACGCTTCGACAGCTCGGCGAATCGGCTGCTCAACCAGCAGCTTCAGATCTCGCGGCTGTTCACCTTCCTGTTCCCGGTGATCTTCCTGGTCGCCAACCTCGGCCAGTCGGCGGTGCTCTACTTCGGCGGGCGCGAGATCGTGCTCGGCACGCTGACCATCGGCGTGTGGCAGGAGTTCAGCCTGTATCTGGTATATCTCTTCCTGCCCATCGCCCAGCTCGGCATCATCGTCACCCAGTTTGGCCAGGCGGCTGCCTCGGCCACCCGCATCTTCGAGATCCTTGACGCCAAGAGCGACGTCGTCGACAAGCCGGGCGCCCCCGCGCTGCCGCCGGTCAAGGGTGAGATCGGCTTCGAGAACGTCACCTTTCGCTACATCGGCGAGGGCAAGCCGGTGCTGCAGAGCGTGTCGTTCACCGCCCACCCCGGCCAGACCGTCGCCCTGCTGGGCGCGACCGGCTCGGGAAAAACGTCCATCATCAACTTGCTCCCGCGCTTCTATGACCCAACCGAAGGCGCGGTGAAAATCGACGGGCACAATCTGCGCGACGTGACGCTCGAGTCGTTGCGCGCCCAGATCGGGATTGTGCTGCAGGAGACGACTCTGTTCTCCGGCACCATCCGCGACAACATCGCCTATGGCCGCTCGGATGCCTCGATGGACGAGGTCATCGCGGCCGCCACGGCTGCCTCGGCCCACGACTTCATCATGACCTTCCCAGAGGGTTATGACACGCCGGTGGGCGAGCGTGGATCAACGTTGAGCGGCGGGCAGAAACAGCGCGTGGCGATTGCCCGGGCCCTGCTGCTCGACCCGCGCATCCTGATCCTCGACGACTCGACCAGCAGCGTCGACCTGGCCACCGAGGCCCGCATCCAGCAGGCCCTCGACACGCTCATGCGCAACCGCACCAGCGTGGTTATCGCCCAGCGCATCAGCACCGTCCTCAACGCCGATCAGATCCTGGTCCTCGACAAGGGCCAGATCGTGGCGCGCGGCACACACAAAGAACTCATTGAAGACAGCCCGATCTACGCCGAGATCTACACCTCGCAACTGGTCGGTCCGAATGCCAACGCGGCGGGCACGCAGCCCGAGCTGGCCGCCGCGTCGGCGTAAGGCGCAAGGAGACGATCAATCATGGGAATGATGGGCGGCGATGTTCGCCGAATGTACGGCGGGGACACAAACAAGGCGGCTAATGCCAGCAAGACCCTCGCCCGTTTCGCAGTGTATTTCCGCAGCCACTGGGTTCTCCTGCTGGCCGTGGTCGCGCTAGCGGTCGGATCGACCTGGGCCCAGGTGTCGACACCCGAGCTCACCGGCCAGGTGGTGGACTGCTTCCTCACCCCGGCCGCGTCCGCCTTGAGCGGAGGCAGCTTCCCCGGCGCGCCGGCCGAGGCGCAGGCGGCAGGCAACTGCTGGCTGGGCCCAGACAAGGCGCCCAACGGCTTTACCCAGGTCATCGCGCGGGCCGTCTACACCTCGGGTGGCTTCCCGGCGGTGACGGCCGCGTTGGACAATGACGCGCGGATCGCCGGGATGGGCCGGCTGATTCTCATCATCATCGGCCTGTTCGCCATCAGCGCGGTGATGACGGGCTTCACCTTCCTGCTAATGTCGTGGACGGGCCAACAAGTGCTGCGCGATATGCGGGTGCAGTTGTTCGCCCAGATGCACCGCCTGTCGCAGGGCTTCTACAACAAGCATGAGGCTGGCGACCTGATGAGCCGGATCACCAGCGACACCGAGGCGATCGGCCAGGCCTTTGGCTTTGGTCTGGTCAGCGTCTTCACCGGCGCGCTGTCGCTCGTGTGGACGGCCTACAACATGCTGACCCGCAGCCTGCCCTTTGCGCTGCTCAGCCTGGCGGTCGTGCCGGTGATGTTCTTTGTCACCCAGTTCTTCTCGAATCAGGCTCGCAAGGCCTTCCGCCGCAGCCGCAAGCAAATGGGCAGCGTCAACGCGGAGCTGCAGGAGACCCTCTCCTCGATGCGCGAGGTGCAGGCCTTCAACCGGGTCGAGGAGAACATCGAGAACTTCCGGGCCATCAACGCAGCGAACCGCGACGCCAACGTGCAGGCGGTGGCCTTCACCAGCGCGCTTGCGCCGGCCCTCGAGGCCCTCGGCTATCTGGCCCTGGCGATCGTCACGGTCGGCGGAGGCTACGCCCTGCTGAGCGGGCAGAATCTGCTCGGGTCGGCGGTGTCGCTCGGCCTGATCATCACCTTCCTCGGCTATGTGCAGCGCTTCAATCAGCCCATCCAGCAGATCGCGGTGCTGTGGACCAACCTGCAGAATGCGGTGGCCGGCGGCGAGCGCATCTTCAATCTGCTCGACGAGAAGCCGGAGATCGCCAATGCGGCCACGGCCGGCGCCCTCCCGCGCATCAACGGCGCGGTCTCGTTCGAGTCGGTGACGGCCGCCTACAAGGAAGACGAGCCGGTGCTCAACAAGGTCAGCTTCGAGGCCAAGCCGGGCGAGACCATCGCCATCGTCGGGCCGACCGGGGCAGGCAAGACCACGATCATCAACCTGATCCCGCGCTTCTACGATGTGACCGGTGGCGCGGTCAAGATCGACGGCCGCGACGTGCGCGAAGTGACGACCGACAGCCTGCGATCCCAGATCGGGATCGTGCTGCAGGACACCTTCCTGTTCTCGAACACGGTCATGGAAAACATCCGCTTCGGGCGGCCGGACGCCACCGACGAGGAAGTGGTCGAGGCGGCCAAGATCTCGCGGGCGGACAGCTTCATCGAGCGTCTGCCGATGAAATACAAGACCGTGCTCGGCGAGCGCGGCAGCGGCCTGAGCCAGGGCCAGCGCCAGCTCTTGTCGATCGCGCGCGCCGCGCTGGCGAACCCGCGCATCCTGATCCTCGACGAGGCGACCTCGAGCGTGGACACCCGGACCGAGCGGCTGATCCAGACCGCCCTGGAGACCCTGATGAAGGGCCGGACCAGCTTTGTGATCGCCCACCGCCTGAGCACCATCCAGCACGCCGACAAGCTGCTGGTGATGGACAAGGGCCAGATCGTCGAAAGCGGCAAGCACGACGAACTGCTGGCCAAGAAAGGCTTCTATTACAACTTGTACATGAGCCAGTTCTGGCGCGGGGACGGCGATGTCGCCCCGGCGCCCAACGGGAAGCTCGCGATCGCATGATGTTTCGTTGGTAACGTTCTTAACGTTACCAACGTTACCAACCTTATCAACGTTACCAACCTTATCAACGAAACCCCATGACCACCCCCGAAAACATCCTCACCCGCACAGACGGCCGCGTTGGCATCGTCCAGATCAACCGGCCGAAGGCGATGAACGCCCTTAACAGCCCAACGATGAACGAGATCATGAGCGCGCTGGAGGCCTTTGACGCCGACCCGGGCGTCGGCGCGCTGGTGATCACCGGGGATGAGCGGGCATTCGCGGCCGGGGCCGACATCAAGCAGATGGCTTCGGCCAGCGTGGTCGAGATGATGAACAGCGCCTTCATCGGCTACTGGGACCGTCTGCGCGCGATCCGCAAGCCCGTCATCGCGGCCGTCAATGGCTGGTGCCTGGGCGGCGGGTGCGAGCTGGCCATGGCCTGCGACATGATCGTGGCTGGCGAGGGCGCGAAGTTCGGCCAGCCCGAGATCAACCTGGGCGTGATGCCCGGAGCCGGTGGCACCCAGCGCCTGACCCGCGCGGTGGGCAAGGCGATCGCGATGGAGATGGTCCTGAATAGCCGTCAGCTCTCGGCCGAAGAGGCGCTGCGCTACGGGCTGGTCAACCGGGTCGTCCCGGTCGAGCGCTGCCTCAGCGACGCTGTGCGCCTGGCCGAGGAGATCGCCGCCCGCGCCCCATTTGCGATCCGGATCGCCAAGGAAGCAGTGAACGCCTCCTTCGAGACTTCGCTGACCGAGGGTGTCGCGCTCGAGCGCCGGTTGTTCAGCCTGCTCTTCTCGACCGAGGATCAGAAGGAAGGCATGGCCGCCTTCATTGAGAAGCGCAAGGCGGAGTGGAAGGGGCGCTGAGCTTTCTTTCCCTTCGTCCGTTCTTCTATCACCGCCCCGTAAATTGCGCCGCCCGCTTCTCGCGC
Organism: Anaerolineae bacterium; assembly: GCA_046594095.1. Lineage (GTDB taxonomy): Bacteria > Chloroflexota > Anaerolineae > J036 > Brachytrichaceae > Brachythrix. The sequence continues at coordinate 7,002 of JBKJQK010000057.1, forward strand.
ATGGCGGTGGTCCCCTCGACGAAGTCCTCGGTCTCGGACGCCAGCTGCTGCAGATGGGCCTCGTAGTCGATCATCTCCATCAACCCGGTTTCCATGGCCTTGTTGAGCGCCCGCTTGGTGAGGGCCAGGGTCGCTGTCGGGCGCTGGGCCAGGCGTTTTGCCCAGGCCATGGCCTCGGTCGGCAACACGTCTTGCGAAACAACTTTGTTCGTCAGACCTAGGGACAGGCAGATGTCGGCCGGGATGCGCTCGGCCTCGGCCGATAGCTGGAGCGCCCGGCTGTAACCGACCTGCCGGGCCAGCAGCCAGGTGCCGCCCGCATCGGGGATCAGCCCGATGTTCGAGAACGCCTGCATCAAGAAGGACTTTTCGCTCATGATCCGCAAGTCGCAGGCCAGGGCCAGGCTCATCCCCGCGCCCGCGGCCGGGCCGTTGACGGCCGCGATGACCAGCTTGCCCATCGAGCGGAGCTGCTGGACCATCGGCTTGTAGAAGGCCATCAGATGGTCATACAGGCGGTTGGGGCGTCGGATGTCATCGCCGGCGAACGCATCCAGATCCTGCCCGGCGCAAAAGCCCTTGCCCGCCCCGGTGACGAGGACGACCCGCACGGCCGGATCCTTGTCCGCCGCCCGCAGCGCCGCGGTCAGCTCCTTGATCATCACGTCGGTAAAGGCATTCATCCGCTCGGGCCGGTTGAGGGTGATCGTCGCCACACTGTCGGCGACGGCGTAGAGGATGGTGGTGTACTCGGCGCTCATGGCGGCCATGATAGCTGGGAGCCCTGAGCCATGAGCCATGAGCCATGAGCGGTGAGCCGTGAGCCGTGAGCCATGAGCCGTGAGCCGTGAGCCATAAACACAAGGATTCAAGGCTCAAAGCTCAAGGCTCACAGCTGTCAGCAATAAACAGCCCGCTGTCCTTCGTGATTCGCATTTGCCCGCCCTGTTCGGCCAGCCGCGCGCGAATGAAGGCGAGCAATCGCTCCCGCTCTGGCCCGGCCGATGTGCTCGACGTCATCGACGCGATGTAGTCGACCAGCGCGGCCGCGTCGTCCACAAGAAGGGCATCGTCGCAGCGGATCAGGCGCACGTTCGGGAAGACCGGCCTAATCAGCTCGGCGCCGTTCTCCAGCGTGAACGACAGGCTCATCCCCAGCCGCGTCCCCCCGCCGGTGAAGGCCGAATACAGTTCGTCCAACTCGCGCATGTGCCCGTCGCCGTTGGTGGCCGCGTAAAGCGCGCCCTCGGGCTTGAGCACCCGTCGGATTTCGGCCAGCGCGGCCGGCAGATCGGGGACGTGATAGAGCATGTGATTGGCGATGACGACGTCGGCGCTGGCGTCGGGGCGCGGGATGCGGTCGGCTGGCGAAATCTCAAACCGAAACGGGTGAGCGACATCCGCCAGAAGCGCGCGGGCTTGCGTCACCATTCCTGCGGATTGATCCGACAGGGAGATGTCCCAGCCCGGGCCCAGGCGATGGGCGTTGGTCTTCCACAGCCGGCCCGTCCCGGACCCAACCTCGACGATGACGGCCCGCTCGCCGAGCGGAATCTGGTCGAGCACCCACAACATCCAGTCGTAAGGATTGTCCGAGAAGCGCTCGTGCAAATTGATCCGCGCCTGCAGGTTATCAGGCTTTCCGTATTGCGCGATTACGTTGTCCATTGTCCATTATCCATTGTCTATTGTCCATTCGACAAGCTCCGCCGTCGTCGCGTTCGTCATCCTCGCCAGATCGCGCGGGTCGAGGAGCGCCTGCACCCCGCGCAGCCCCGCGCTGATGCTGATCCGCGGGTGGGCGAAGGCTGACGCGTCAATGAAGGTGGGATAGCCGGTGCGTCCGCCGACCTTGATCCCGAGGGGCGAGCAGCCGCCTTTGAGGTAGCCGGTTAGCCGCGGCAGCTCGGCGACGTCGACCATCTCGACCCGTTTGTCGCCGGCAGCCTGGGCCAGTTTGCGCAGGCTGAGTTCACGGTCGCCCGGCACCAGGGCCAGCATCACCCCGCGCCGCTCGCCGCGGGTGACGAGCGTCTTGAACAGAATGTTCAGCGGCAGATCGAGCTCGCGGGCCGTCTCCTCGGCCGTGAACTCGCTGGCTTCGAATTCACGCACCTCATGAGCGATCTTGGCCGCCGCCAGCGCATCCAGCGCCTTCGTCCGTTTCATCCCGCGATTATCGCGGACGACCGACGACCGACGACCGACGGCAGACCGCCCGCCACCCACCTAATCAAACGTTACCAACCTTACCAACCTTACCAACGTTGCCAACCTGATTCCACCTGACCCTACCTGATCAAACCTTGCCTCGTCCGCCGCGTATAGATGAACATCAACAGTGACGCAAGCAGCGCGATCCCAGCGCTCAGCGTGAAATACGGGCCGAACCCGTACTGCGTGACCAGCGGGCCGCCCACGATGGC
>JBKJQK010000221.1:0-4805 GCA_046594095.1 Anaerolineae bacterium
CTCCTCGCGCAACTGGCGCAGACGGGCCGCGACGCGCTGAAGCCTGGTCTGCTCCTCGCGCACGGAACGCGCGATGTCCTGTTGTTTCATCAGGAGCATGCCCTCGAGTTGCTCGAGTGGCAGATCCCGCTTGATCAGCGCTTTGATTTGATCAAGGGACAGGCCGAGGTCCTTGAGGGCGAGGATGCGGCTCAGTTGGGTCAGTTGCTCGAGCGTGTAGTAGCGACAGTCGGTGAAGCGATCGATCTCGGCGGGCTTGAGCAGGCCCATCTCGTCGTAGAGCCGGAGCGCGCGCACGCTGACCTGGGCCAGCCGGGAGAAGTTGCCGATCTTGAGCATAGTCGTTTGTAGGATTTTCTCACGCGGAGGTTTCATATCTCACGCGAAGCCGCGCATGTCATTCCGAACGCGCCCGTCGAGCCCAGGCACGCGCAGGTCTGTCGGGGCGCCTGAGGAATCCCGGTACCGTACTGCAGGGCGAAGGTGAATCGGCAAACGTGCGCGGATGCCGATGGGCGTTCGACCGCGAGAACGTCGTAGGGATCCTTCACTCGGCCTTGAAGTGGGGACCTGTAGAGGTCAGGCGGCCTCGTTCAGGATGACACCCAATTCTTCGCGCCTCCGCGCCTTCGCGTGAGATATGAAACCCCCGCGTACCCCGCGGCTTCGCGTGATTCCTTTCTCTCCGCAAGCTACAACCTAGTGCTTGCCGTTGGACTTTGGATGGCTCCTGAACCACGCCAAAGTCTCGGCCACCGCCTCGCGGATGGGGGTGGGTTTTAGGCCGAGATTGCTCTCGGCCTTCTTGCTGTCCACGACGAAGGGCTTCTCGAACTCGTAGAACATCTCCCACATCTCGCGGATGGGGGGCACAAACAGGCCGGCCAGGAGCATCATCGGCCTGGTGGCGGGGCTGAACTTTGCCGGCGCGCCGATGGCCTCGGCGAAAAGGGTCCCGAGTTCCCGGCTGGTGATGGTGGGCCGGTCGTTGGGCACGTGCCAGATCTGGCCGAGCGCGTCCTCGCGACAGCCCAGCTCGGCCAGGGTCCGGCCAAAGTCGCCGATGTAGGTGAAGGTGTGCGGAACGTCGAGCGGGACCAGCGTTTGCATGGCCTTGCCGGCCATGGCCGGGTAGACCACCCGGTCACCGAAGGGCGACTGCTCGAGCGCGCCCGGGCCAAAGAAGTCTGACGCCCGCGCGATGGCGACCCTGAGTTTTCCTGCCTTGTGGGCGGCGAGCAACTCCTCGCTCATTTGCGCGCGGATCCGGCCCTTGCGGGTGTGAGCGGCGTTTGGCAGGTCCTCCGTCATCGGCCGGTCGGTCACCTCGCCATACATGTAAGTGTTCTCGGCGACGACAAGCTTCGCTCCGTTGGCGGCGACGCCCCCAACGATGGCGCGCTGGAGGGCCGGGAACTTCTGCCCCCACTCGGTGTATTCGGCCTGGGCGCACTGATAGACCGAGACGGCGCCTTGGCTCACCTTGCGGACGGCCTCGGGCTGATACAAATCGGTGGCGACGACCTCGACCTCGGGCGGGATCTCGCCCCGCCGGCCGCTCCGGTTGACCATCCGAACGGCATGGCCGCGTTTGATCGGGTCGCGCATGACCGAAACGGCGAGCGGGCCTGTGCCGAGGACGACGTGGAGTTGGTTTGTGGGAGTGATCATTGGAGGATTCCTTTTGTCGGATTGAGTTGTTTTGAGGGTAATCCCTGACGCAGGGGGAGGGTCAAGGGGGTATCTGGGTCATGTTTTCCAGCCCGACCGATAATTCCTTCCAACAATGTCCGGCCCAATCACACTTTTGACCAGTGGGACGCGCGGAGACGTCCAGCCCTACGTCGCGCTTGGGCTGGGGCTGCGCGCGGCGGGCCTGGAAGTCCGCGTGGCGGCCCCCGAGTCCTTTCGGAGCTTTGTCGCGCCCAGCGGACTGCCGTTTGCGGCCATTGAGGGCAATCCGTCCGAGTTGCTGGCCCGCCCCGACGCCCACGCGGCGTTGAATGACAGCGGAAGCCCGCTGCAGTCGATCCGCGCGTCGCTGCGCTATGCCCGGGAGGCGCGCCCGATCTACCGGACGATGTTGGCCAGCGCCTGGCGAGCCTGCCAGCGCTCGCGCGCGCTGGTGATCGGGCTGCCGACCGTTTGGGGCGCTCACATCGCTGAGGCCCTGGGCGTGAAGGCGGTCTGGGGTCTGCTCCAGCCGTTTGCCCGGACGCGCGCATTCCCGAGCGCCTTGCTGCCGACCCGGCTGCGATTTGGACCGGTCTGGAACGCCCTGACCTACCGTCTGGTGGAGCAGGCAATCTGGCTGCCCTGGCGAGGCGTCATCAATGCCTGGCGGACGCGCATGCTGGGGCTGCGACCGGCCCCGCTGGTGTATCCCTACACCGAGCTGTACGGGTCCGAAGCGACGGCGATGTATGGCTACAGCGCCCACGTCGCGGCACGCCCGGCCGATTGGCCGATCGGACACGCGGTCACCGGCTATTGGTTCTGGGATGATGATGATGATGCTGGCTGGCGGCCGCCCAATGGCCTCGCGGCGTTCCTGGCCGCCGGGCCGGCGGCGCTCAGCCTGAGTTTTGGGAGCGCGGCGTTGCGCAACCCGGCCACGATGATGCCCTTGATTTCGCGGGCGGTCGAGCTGGCCGACGCCCGGGCGGTCGTGACGGCGCCACGGGCCTGGCACACCATGGTCGCTCAGTCGCCGCGGCTATTTCCAATCGAGGGCGCGCCGCATGCCTGGCTGTTTGCGCGGGTGGCAGGGGCCGTCCACCACGGCGGGGCGGGCACGACCGGCTCCAGCCTGCGCGCCGGGCTCCCGACGTTGGTCATCCCCCACGCAACGGATCAATTCTTCTGGGCCGATCGGGTGGCTCAGTTGGGCGCTGGCCCGCCGATGTTGCTCCGGTCTGGCCTGACGGCCGAGGCCCTGGCCGGCGCGCTGGTTCGCTTGACGACCGACTTTGGCTTTCGCGCACGGGCGGAGGAGATCGGCCGGGCCATCCGCGGCGAGGATGGGGTGGCGCGGGCCGTAGAGATACTGCGCGGAGCCTGAGGCGCGTCTCGGAATTCTCGGTCTGCTTCCTCGATCGTTCTCCCTTTCTTCCCTTCTCCTGATTTTTTTGCTTCCGCCTGTTCTCCTGAAAACCGGATTCGTCAGAAGAAAGGGAGAAGGGGAGAAAAGAAGATTGGCGCCACGTGATGCGCTTCACATGTCGCGGATCGTCTGTTGGCGCTCGCCGCGGGCAATGATGACCAGCGCCGCGAACGCGAAAGCTGCGCCGAGGGCGTACGGCGCTGGGGGCGCAATGCGCTCAAAGACGATCCCGGCCAGCGACGGGCCAAGGATCATGGTCAGGCTGAGCAGGGCTTGGGTGCCGCCCATCAGCCGGCCCTGCGCGTTGGAAGGGAGGCGATGTGAGGCCAGGGCGGTCAGCGAGGGGATGGCCGTGCCGGTGCCAAGGGCCACCAGGGCGACGGCCGGGAAGAGCAGCCAGGCCTCGGGCGCGAGCGCCATCGCCGCGAGCCCGACCGCCATGCAGACGAGTCCGCCGCGGGCCAGGCGACGCTCTCCGAAGACCGGGATGAGGCGCGCGAAAAGCACACCCTGGACGAGCGCCGCGCACACCCCGACGAAGGCGTAGAACAGGCCGTTCTGGGCCGGTGTCCAGGCAAAGCGGGCCTGGCTGTACAACGGAAAGTTATTCTGCAATCCGGAGAAGGCCAGATTGAGCAGGAACATGCCCGCGAGGAGGCTGCGTAGCGGCAGCAGGCGAAGGAGGCCTGAAAGCTGGCTGACCCAGTTAAGCATCCGGACCGGCGGGGTCACGATCCGCCGCTCGGGCGGGAGCGACTCGGGCAGCACGAACAGGCCGAAGACGATGTTGGCAAACGCGACACCGGCGGCGACAAAGGCAGGAAGGCTCAACCCGTACGCGCTCAGAAAGCCGCCGAAGGCCGGGCCGGCCATGAGTCCCAGACCGAACGCGGCCCCGACCAGGCTCATCCCGCGGGCCCGATCGGCCGGCGACGTGATGTCGGCGACGTAGGCATAAGCGGTGGACAGATTTCCGCCGGTGATGCCATCGAGGGCGACCGCCAGAAAGATTACGAGAAGTGATTGGGCCAGCCCGAGCATGACATATGAGACGGCCGTGCCCAGTAGACAAAGAAGCAGAACCGGCCGGCGCCCGAAACGGTCGGACAGCGCCCCGATCACCGGGCCGGCAAACAGCTCCATCAGGGCGTAGACCGAGCCCAGCGCTCCGGCAAGCGCAGCCCCGCCGGACTGCTGCTGCGCATACAATGGCAAGAGGGGCACGACCATGCCGTAGCCCATAAAGTTGATGAGCACGGAGATGAAGATGAAGGCCAGCGGAGATAGCCGGGAGGCGCCGGAGGTGAGCACTGCCGCTGATGGTATCAAGCCTTTGACCGGCCAGGCCCAGCTTGACGCGTTGACCCGGGTCAACCTGGACGATTTCTTCGATTCCCTTGGTCTTTTGCAGTTGCGTTTCGGGCGCGGGTTGCTCGATACCCTGTTCCGCCCGGCCGCGCGCAGTTTTGCCCGGCGAATCGTGACCTTTGACCGGATCAACGGCGAGCAGGGTCTGCCGGCCGGTGCCGACTGGCTGATCAAGCATTACATGGCCACCCTCGAAGTGGCGGGATGGCAGAACGTTCCCGCGACCGGCCCGCTGCTGGTCCTGTCGAACCACCCTGGGATGGCCGACACGATCGCCCTGTTTGTGGCGCTCGGCCGGCCGGATCTGCGCATCATCGCCCTGGATCGCCCGTTT
>JBKJQK010000226.1:0-4196 GCA_046594095.1 Anaerolineae bacterium
GTGAGCCAGATGGAGGCCTATCCGATCCTGATCGATCCAACCGAACACGATGGGTTTCGGTTGGCCCTGAATACGGTTCCGGCGGCGCTTGGCTTTTCCCTGCTCGCGGCGGTGACCTCCGACAGCGCCTGGCAGGATCGCCAATGGCTCGCAGGGGCGGAATTTGGCCTGGCGACAGCGGGCATCAACGAGGGCCGAAGCCAGGATCTTGCATCCGCCATGCTTGCCAATCCGCCGGCGACCCGACACTGGATCAATCAGGTTATGCTGAAACTCATGGCCTTGCGTGACGCAGTTGATGCCGAAGACGAGGCCGCCCTCGCCACGATGCTCAAGTCGGCAATCCAGGCCCGCGAATCCTGGCTGGGTGATTGGCGGCGCGGCCGAGGGCCGGGCCTGGGCACATCCGACGTGAAGCGTCCCTCAATTCTCGGGACGTTCGTGGGCGAGTCTTTGGCTGGCAAACTGCGGGGCGGCAGGAAACCCGGGCAAGCATGACCGAGGCCGCCGCAACAGCAAACACCGAGGCCTGGCGTCCGCTTCGCATTTTGAGCATTGCGCCTACCTCATTCTTTAACGACTATGGATGCCATGTGAGAATCCTGGAGGAGGCCAGAGCCCTGAAGGCGCTTGGCCACGAGGTGACGATCCTGACCTATTTCAAGGGGCAGGACGTGCCGGACTTTCGGATCATTCGCACCTCGCCGGCGCCGTGGCGCACCAACTATGAAGTTGGGTCGTCCCGCCACAAGTACGCCTTCGACGCGCTGCTCGGAGTCCGGCTGATCCGGGTGCTGGCCCGCAATCGCTTTGACATCATTCACGCCCACCTGCATGAGGGCGCGCTCATTGCGTCGGCGCTCGCCTGGCCCTGGAATATCCCGGTCTTCATGGATTACCAGGGGAGCATGACAGATGAGATGACCCAGCATGGTTTCCTGAATCCCAGGCACCGGCTCGCGTCCCGATTCTGGCGGGGGATCGAGTCGGTGAGCGAGCGTCTCCCGTGCGTCATCTTCACGAGCACGCGCAGCGCGGGAGAATCCCTGAGCCGGGCAAGACCGGATGCCCGCATCGTTCCGCTAGTCGATGGCGTTGGGGTTGACTTTGTCCGCCCGGATCGTCTCCAGGCCGACGATCGGGCCCGTTTGCGCGAACGATTCGGGATTCCGGCGACGGCCGAAGTTGCTGTTTTTCTGGGGCTGCTGGCCAGCCATCAGGGAATCGAGCACATTATTGAAGCAGCGGCGTTGCTCAGGGACCGGAGGCCAAACCTGTATTGGGCCGTGATGGGATATCCGGGCGAACACCGTTGGGAGCGGTTGGCCCAGAAGCGCGGCGTGGGTGATCGGGTGATCTTCACTGGCCGGGTTCCGTATGCCGAAATGCCAACCATGCTGGGGATTGGCGACATTGCTTTGGCCCCAAAACTGTCACTCACAGAAGGGAGCGGTAAACTGCTTAACTATATGGCCATGTCTATGCCCGTAGTTGCCTACGATACGCTGGCCCAGCGCGAGCTGCTCGGCAATCTCGGGCGATACGCGCCGGTCGGCGACATCGAAAGGTTTGCCGGCCAGGTGGAAGATCTGCTTGCGGAGCCGGCCCGCTGGCGCCCGCTCGGGCGCCTGCTCCGGGCGCGCGCCGAGTCCGAATTCTCATGGGAACGTGGGGCCAGGACCATGCAGGCCGAGTATTTCGCGGTGCTTGCCCGGCGCGGGCGAGCCAGGGCTGGCTGATCAATGCAAACCGTTCTCGAGGATTTTCAGGAAACGTGGAAGTACCGCAGCCTTCTCCGCATGCTTGTCGTTCGAGATCTAAAGGCACGCTATAAGAACTCAGCGTTGGGAATCGCGTGGTCCTTTCTGCAGCCTCTCGGGATGATGGTCGTCTTGTCCTTTGCCTTCACCCAGATGAACCGCAGCGGCGGGACTGACAAGCCCAATGTTCATGTGCTGATCCTGGCCGGCTACCTGGCTTGGACGTTTTTTAGCGCGGCGGTGGTTGGCGGCGCAGGGAGTGTCGTTGGAAATGGGGGGCTCGTCAAGAAAGTCTACTTTCCGCGCATCATTTTGCCGATCTCAACGGTTCTGGCAAACCTGGTCAACTATCTCATCGCGCTGCCCGTTTTCGCTGTTGTTGCGTTGCTATCCGGGGTGAGCCTGCCCGCGACGCTGCTCTTGCTGCCCGTTGCGGTCGCGCTCCAGACGATCATGAGCATGGGCCTGGCCATGATGCTGTCTACTCTTAACGTGTTTTACCGCGACACACAGTTCATCGTCGATCTGGCCATGTTGGCCCTGTTCTTCATTACCCCCATCTGGTACGACGCCAGCGCCATCGAAGTAACCGGCTTTGCGTTATGGGTTCGTCGCTTGAATCCGATGGCGTCCCTGGTCAACATCTATCAGGAGCTGATGTTCCACGGCCGAGTGACTGCCCTCGACTTTTGGCTGCGCACCGCCGTAACGGCCGTCGGGATCTTCGTTTTGGGCTACCTCGTGTTTCGGCGCTACGAATCGCGCATGGGCGAGGAAATGTGAGCAGGATGCGGATAATATGTTGCGCTTGCGCGTCGCCAACGGCGGCCGCACGGGAGATCACATGAAAAGACTGCAAGGATCGTGGCCCATTCTCGTGTTTGCGATTCTGTTTTTCGTGATACCGCTGTCGACGCTCTTCAAGGAGAGCTTCGATCCAATCTTCTTCGTCGTCGGCATTTTCGGGCCCGTGATCGCCGGCTTGTTGATTGCCGCTTATGTCGGTAGCCGCCGCAAACCCACGTCGGAATAGGCGCCGGAATTCCAAGGAGACCGCGTGACCCAATTTCGAAATCTGATCCTCGCTCTTGCCGTCAGCGCCACGCTTGCGCTGCCCCAGGCTACGCCGGCCATGGCGACCTCAAGCCCGGCCGCCGCGCCAGCGCGGGCCCTTTCCGACGTCACCGTGACGGTGGCGGCGCTCAACGTGCGATCCGCGCCGAGCCTCGACGGAACAATTGTCGGTCGCCTCGCGGGCGGCACCACCATGGCGACTACCGGGAAGTCGGACGACGGCCAATGGTGGAAGATCACCTATGCGGGCAGCGACGCGTATATCTTTGCCGAGTACGCGAGGGCCGGAGGCACTTATGTGCCGGACGCCGCGCCGGCCGCCTCCGCAGCCGTCAGCGCGGTTAGCGTCTCCGTGCCTGCCCTAAACGTGCGGGCAGCGCCCGGGCTCGACGGCGAGATCATCGGACTGCTTTCGGGTGGAGCCGCAGTTCTACCCACGGGCCGATCCGCTGATGGAGAGTGGTATCAGATTCGATACCAGGGCCAAACTGGCTTCATCTTCGCGGCGTTGACGCGCACTGGGACTGTCGCCACGGGAGCGCCCGCGCCGGGGGCGGGCGCTCCCCGGCCGGCCGGGGCGGCGCCGGCGGGCCGCTTTAGCGGTTTCGAGCTAGGCGGCCATATCAACGGCACAAACTTCCTCGGGCAGATGAAGGACCTTGGCATGAGCTGGGTCAAGTACCAGGTCGTCATGGATGGCGGCGCGCCCGATCTTGGCGGCCTGATTGGCGGCATCCATGGGGCCGGGATGAAGATTCTGATTGGCGCCATCGGAAACCGCGCGCGAGCGGCGGACGCCAACTATCACAAGGATTTTGCGCGCATGGTGGCGTCGCTGGCGGCCCAGGGCGCCGATGCCATTGAGGTCTGGAACGAGCCCAATCTGGATCGTGAATACGGCGGAAGCGGCAATGGCCAGGTCAATCCCGAGAACTACGCCAACATGCTGCGGGAAGCTTACGGGGCAATCAAGTCGGTCAATCAGAACACCCTTGTCATCAGCGGAGCGCCAGCGCCGACGGGCTATTTTGGCGGGGCTTGCGCCAATACAGGCTGCGACGACGCGCCTTTCATTCAGCGCCTGGCCAACACCGGCGCGGCTGCGTGGATGGATTGCGCGGGCGCGCACCACAATGGAACGATGGTCGGACCTGATCAACGGTCGGGGGCACCGGTCGGAAGCGCCGATCACCACCAGTGGTACTTCTTCGGTACGCCTGACACGGTCTACAACGCGTTTGGCGGCAAGGTGCCGGTGTGCTGGACTGAGCTGGGTTACGTGACTGGCGAAGGCATCGGCGCCCTGCCCGGCGGCTTCGGCTGGGGCGGCGGCATCAGCCTGAGCAATCAGGCGGACTGGCT
>JBKJQK010000120.1:0-4305 GCA_046594095.1 Anaerolineae bacterium
GTGGAATCGCGGCAACGGCGGTGACCGGAATCGTGTGGGTCATTGCGGTCTTGTGGCTGACCCGGGAACGGTCCAAAACCGACGCTGCGCCCGGGTAAGAGGCATATAATCGCCCAGTCGTTCGTGAAATTTGTTATGTAAAATCCCCGGCGTGACGAAAAGTCCGCCCAACTGTCCGTGTCAGCCCATGCCGGCCGCGCCACGGATTTTTTTTGCGTGATTTCCAGAAGTTAACCATGGCTCAAACGGTCACCTCGTCAATCAAAGAACTCGTCATTGGCAAGCCGATATCCAATGACGACGCCCAGCACCAGGCCATCAGCAAGAAGGTCGGACTGGCCGTATTCGCGTCGGATGCGCTGTCGTCGGTCGCCTACGCCACCCAGGAGATTCTGGTCGTCCTGGTTGGCGCGGTCGTGCTGGTTGGAACCGGGGTATTCCAGCTCGCAATCCCGATTTCAGCGGCAATCGCGCTGCTCTTGTTCATCCTGACGATCTCGTATCGCCAGACCATTTTTGCCTATCCGGATGGGGGCGGCGCATACACCGTGTCGCGAGACAATTTCGGCCCAACCGCCGGAATGGTGGCCGCGGCGGCCCTATTGATTGACTACGTCCTCACCGTCTCGGTCAGCGTTTCGTCCGGGGTTGCCCAGCTCGCGTCAGCCATCCCCGCCCTGCTGCCGTTCCGGGCCGAGGTGGCGATCGCCATTGTGATCGTCGTCATGATAATCAACCTGCGCGGCGTCAAAGAGAGCGGCGCCGTGTTCGCCATTCCGACCTATGGTTTCGTCATCCTGATGTTGGTGACCATCGGGGTCGGAATGTTTCGGGCGATCACCAACACTTTGCCCGCCATCAGCGATCCGCCGGAGATGGTTGAGGCCCTCCACGGGGTTGAGGCGCTGGGTCTGTTCCTCATCCTCAAGGCCTTCAGTTCAGGCTGCGCGGCCCTGACAGGTGTGGAAGCGATTTCGAACGGCATCCAGGCCTTCAAGGAGCCGCGCAGCCGCAATGCTGCCAATACGCTCCTGGTGATGAGCGGCCTGCTGGGAGTGCTCTTCATCGGAACGACCCTGCTGGCCACGGCCACTCACGCGGTCCCGTCCGACAGCGAGACCGTCATCTCCCAGATCGCCCGGACGGTCTTTGGCCGCGAGAACATCATCTACGGCCTGGTCGTGGGGGCGACGACGCTGATCCTGATCGTGGCAGCCAATACCAGTTTCGCTGACTTTCCGCGCTTGAGCGCGCTGGCCGCCCGCGACGGTTACGTCCCCCGCCAACTCGGGGTGCGCGGGAGCCGGCTGGTCTTCAACTACGGCATCGTCGCCCTGGCCGGCGCATCCTGTTTGTTGATCCTGATATTCAACGCGGATGTTACCCGGCTCATTCCGTTGTACGCGATTGGAGTATTCTTGAGCTTCACCCTATCCCAGGCCGGGATGGTCACCCGCTGGATCCGATCGTCCCGGCTCAAGCCGGGAGAGGCAATCGAGACGCCCGGCCATTCGCCGCTTCTCTTTGACAAGGGCTGGCGCTGGAAAATGGCGGTCAACGCGGTTGGCGCGACCCTGACCTTCATCGTCATGGTCGTGTTTGCCGTGGTGAAATTCACCGACGGGGCATGGGCCATCGTAATCCTGATTCCGCTGTTGGTATTCATGTTCTACCGCATCCACCGCCATTATCGGGATGTGGCCCGGATCCTGAGCACAAAGAAGAACATGGGCCGGCCCGAAAAGCGGCGGATGATCACCGTGGTTCTGGTCGACGACGTGCATCGCGGCACGCACCGCCTCGTCGAGTTCGCCAAGTCCCTGGGCCACCCGTGGGTGGCCGCCCATGTTGCGATGAACCCGATGAAATCGCAGGTCGTCGAAACGAAGTGGCACGAGCGAATCGGCGAGGGGGAGTTGCACATCCTGCCCTCCCCTTATCGCCAGCTCACTGAGCCGATTGTGAAGTTCGTGCTCGAGAAACGCGACATCGACGCCACCGGTTTTGTGCAGGTCATCATGGGTCAGCTCATCATGGACACGCCGCAGGCCCGCATGCTGCATGCGAACGCGACGCTCGGGATCATGGCCGAACTCCAGCGCCACGACCGGGTTGTCGTCACCGACGTGCCGTATCAATTGCACGGCGTTGACGCCCGGAATTTTCCCGACAATGAACTCGGCGACGGCGGCGCGCAACTCCATCTGCACCCGGACACTCACGGCAGCCACAGCGCGTAACCCGCCCGCGCGCTGGGATAATGAGCGCCCATTCCCACCATGATGATTCGAGAGATCCTCACCCGCCAACTCGCGGCCGCGATTTCGGTTGCCCAGGCGGTGGGCGACTTGCCCCCGTTTGACATTCCGGTTTTCGGGCTGGCCCACCCCCGGCCGGAGCTGGGCGACTATGCCTGCTCAGTTGCGATGCAGATCGCGCGGCTGGCCCGCCTGCCCCCACCGCAGATCGCGCAACGGATCGCCAAACACGTCAAGAGCGATATCGCCACGGTCGAGGTCGCCGCGGCTTATGTGAACTTCCGCCTGACGCCGGCCTTTCTCGCCAGCCAGGTCGCGACCGTGCTCGCGGCCGGCGAGCGCTGGGGCGATACTGATCTCGGCCACGGCGCTCCCGCCCAGGTCGAATTCGGCAGCGCCAACCCGACCGGTTACGCGACCATCGGGACCGGCAGGAATGTCGCCACGGGCGATGCCCTGGCCAACGTCCTCGACGCGGCCGGCTACACCGTTCAGCGCGAGTGGTATGTCAACGACTCGGGAACCCAGGTCCGCACATTTGGGGCCAGCCTGTACGCCCATTACGCCCGCTTCCATGGGATCGATGAGCCGCTGCCCGAAAAGGCGTATATCGGCGAGGACGCCATCGAGGTCGCGCATGCCCTCGCCCGGGATGAGGGCCGACGCTTCCTGAGCATGGACAAGGCTGCCGCGATTAGCGAACTTGGCCGGATGGGCATCGACCGGGTGATGGCCCGGATCAAGATCACGCTCGGGACACTCGGAATTAAGTACGACAACTTCTTCAGCGAGCGCAGTTTGTACACCAGCGGGCGGGCCGATCGCGCTCTGGCGGAGCTGAGCGAAAAGGGCCTGCTGATCGAACAGGACGGCGCGCTGTGGTTCTCCGAAGATGGCAGCCCCATCCGGAGCGGCCAGGGCAGGCGCAAGACGGACGAGGAGTACGCCGATAGCGGGGATGAGCCGGCAGCCGACACAAAGGGCAATGCGGCGCCAATCCAGGCCGTCGTGATTCGCTCGGCCGGCGTGATTGCTGACCCGGAGCAACGCCCGACGTACTTCGCCAGCGACATCCCGTATGCGTGGAACAAGGTAGTCGAGCGCGGCTACAACCCGGCCGTGTATGTGTGGGGCGAGGATCACCAGGCCGATGTCCCGCGGGTGCAGGCGGCCGCGCGCGCGCTCGGACTGCCCGAGGGCGCCGTCCGAATCGTCATCTATCGCTTTATCACCTTGATGCGGGCCGGGGTCGAAGTCCGGATGGGCAAGCGCAAGGGCAACGCGATCTGGGTTGACGACGTCGTGGGTGAGATCGGCGTGGATGCGCTGCGCTACGTCATGCTGTCGCGCTCGGTGGATACCAAGTTCACCTTCGACCTTGACGTGCTCAAAGAGCAGAAGAACGACAACCCGGTGTATTACGTCCAATACGGGTACGCCCGGATCGCGTCGATCCTGCGCAAGGCTGCCGAAGAGCACACCATCGATCTGGCGGCGGCGTATGCCAGCGCGTATCCGTTGTCGGGCGAGCCGGCCGAGCTCGCCCTGATCCGGACGACGCTCGAGCTGCCCGAGATCGTCGACCAGGTGGCCGCTCAGCTCCAGCCCCACCATTTGACCGCCTATGCCCAGGCGCTGGCGACCGCCTTCAGCAGGTTTTACGAAACCTGCCGGGTGCTGGGTCAGCCTGCAGAAGTGCTCTATCCGCGGCTGAAGCTGTGCCGGATGGCTCAGATTGCGCTGGCGCGAACGCTGCGGCTGATGGGGATGAACACGCCTGAGCGGATGTAGGACGCGACAAGACAAGGAGCCCGAATCATGGGAATCAAACCCGACAACTGGATTCGCCGCATGTCACTTGAGCACGCCATGATCGAGCCGTTTGTCGAGCACTCGGTCCGCCATGGGGTCATCAGCTACGGCGTGTCCTCGTATGGCTATGACGTTCGGGTGGGCGATGGATTCAAAATTTTCACTAACGTCAACTCCGCCATCGTCGATCCGAAGCACTTCGTCCCAGAGTCATTTGTGGACTTCAAGGGCGAGG
>JBKJQK010000420.1:0-11689 GCA_046594095.1 Anaerolineae bacterium
AGCAGCGGGCCATACTCGCCCCAAACCATCGGCATTTACAACCTGTATGGGCGCTGGGCGTTTGGCGGCCTGTTGACAGGGACGTATCAAGTCCGCGAGGCGCAGCCCTCCGGCTACGTTGACGGCAAAGATGCGGCCGGGACGCTGGGCGGCACGGCCTACACCGAGACCGGCGGAATTGACGTGATTGCCGGCATCGCCTACACGCCCAATCTCGTCGCCCACGGCTACCTCTTCGGCGAACTTGCCCCGGCCACGCTGCGCGGGCTTGTGTACCACGATCAGAATGGCAGCACCCTCTACGAATACGGCGAGCCGGGCATCGTCGCCGACATCGTCGTTCGCGGCGCAAACGACCTGGGCGAGAGCGTATGGTTGACCTTCACCACCAATGCGCCGTATGGAAGCTATCTTGGCGTAGGCGAGTTCGCCTTCAGCCTTCGCCAGGGCGTCTACACCCTGACCGAGCTGCAGCCCTCGGGCTACAGCGATGGCTACGATACGTTGGGCAACGCGGGTGGCTTGCTCGGCAACGACCAGGCGTCGTTGATTGCGCTCAACTGGGGACAGTCCGCCTACGGCTACAACTTCGGCGAGCGGCAGAGCGGGATCGTGGCGATGGCCTACGACGACCGCGATGGCGACGGCGCTTACTACGCCACCGACTTCCGCGGCGACGTGATGCCCTGCGCGATCGGCCCCGGGAGCGACCGGCCCTTGCCCGGTGTGGTGATTTGGATCACCTCGACCAATGGGACGGTGCTCAGCCGCACCACCGACGGCAACGGGCAGGTGACCTTCCCGGATCTTGCGCTCGGCAGCTACACCCTGAGCGAGACCCAACCGGCCGGCTTCTTCGACGGACCCGAGACAATCGGGACGTTGGGCGGGTTTATCGACGGCGACGATCGGATGAGCGGGATCGTCATCGGCGCGCAGATCTTCGGCACGTGCTATCGCTTCGCCGACCGGTCGCCAAGCACGCTGAGTGGCTCCGTCTTTGTGGACGCCAACAACAACAGCTACCGCGACGGGGGCGAGGCCGGCATCGGTGGGGTGACCGTGACCCTGACTGGCACGACATCGCTGGCTGCGACGTTTGAGGCAGTCACGCGCACCAATGCCAGCGGGCAGTTCAAGTTCGTCAACATCCCCAACGGCGTCTACGATCTGATCGAGACCCAGCCGGATTACGTGGATGGCCTGGACCGGGCCGGGAGCGGCGGCCCGGGCGATCCGTTCGGACCAGGCGGGGCTGCCCTGGACGACCGCATCGTCGGGCTCAGCTTCGGGCGAAGTCTTGACGCGATCGACTACACCTTTGGCGAACGCAACAGCGGACTGAGCGGCTACGTCTACTGGGACCAAAACGGCAACGGCACGCGCCAGATCTCCGAGACGGGCCTCACCCCCGCCTTTGTCCTCGTGCGCGGTGTGGACGCAAATGGCGCGAGCGTCTTGCGCACAACGCAGACAAACTTCAACGGCTTCTACAGCTTCGATCTGCTGCCGGGGGCCTACGCGCTCGAGGAGCGCCAGCCCTTCGGCTATCTCAGCGGGCCGGCCAGCGTGGGCAGCGCGGGCGGGACGTTGAGTGGCACGAACGCCATCATCAGCATCACGCTTGGCGCGGGCGGCGCGGGCCAGAACTACAACTTCGGCGAGATCGAACCGTCGGCGCGCAGCCTGGCGGCGGCCATGGAATTGGATGTGAGCGGGCTGCCACTCCTGCGCGCTCCCGAAGCGGCTCCACTCATCGGCGCGTCGCTGATCGCGGACGGCAATGCCAAGGCCGGGGTCGGCAGCGCGCCGATCGGGGCCTTCCCGATCGCGGGCGGGAGTTACCTGTATCTCGGAACCGGTAACATGATCTTTGCCGATCAGCCCAACGCGGCGCCCAATACTTTTGGGCTCGGGCGAGGCGCGTCGCTGGTGATGACCCTGACCGTGCCGGTCACCGCGACCTGCATGGCTTTTGACTTCGCCTTCTTCAGCGAGGAGTTCCCCGAGTTCGTCGGGAGCGCCTTCAACGACACCTTTGACGCCTTTATCGACGGCGCGCCGTTTGCGCGGGACAGCCAGGGCAATCGGATCCGCATCAACGGCGTCTTTGGCGCGACATCGGGCAACGCAACTGGCAGCACCTACGACGGCGCGACCCCGCGCCTGCGGGCCCAGACACCGGTCACTCCGGGGGCGACCAGCGTGGTGAGCCTGACCATCACCGACGTCGGCGACGACGGCTACGACAGCGCGGTTCTGGTCGACCGGCTGCGCTTCGGCCGGCCGATCGAGGGCGGCTGCGAGCCAGGCGCGTCACTGCCCTTTGATATCGCGCTCATCAAGACCGTGGGCACCCAGGCGGGCGTGTGCGCGCCAACCAAGGCGATCACCGTCACCCGGAACAGCCTGGTCAACTACTGCTACACCGTCGTGAATAGCGGCGACCTGACCCTTCCCGTGCATAGCCTGACGGACCCGCTGTTCGGGGACATGCTGACCGATCAGTCGATCACGCTACTGCCAGGAGCCGCATACTCGCTCACCCGGAGCGTGGTCGTCACCCAGCCCACGAACACGCTGGCGACCTGGACGGCCTACACCGACACGAGCCACGCCTACAGCGTCACGGCGACGAGCGCGGCCCGGGTCGACTTCGCGCCGGCAGGCAGCGCCATGCTCATGGTCAGCCCGGCGATCACCACCGTCAGGGTCGGCACGCCAGTCACGGTGATCGTCTGGATCAGCGATACCACCAACCTTGGGGGCTTTGAGACCGTGCTCGGATTTGATCCGGCGATCGTGACCGCGACCCGGGTGACCTATGGGGCATTCCCGACCAGCACAGGCCGTACGGGCGTGCCGCTTCCGCCGGTCTTTGGGGCAAGCCAGGTACGGCTGGGCGTGGCCACGGCCGGCGTCCAGCCAGGGCCGACCGGGAGCGGCGCCCTGGCCTATATCGAGTTCCGGGCCCTGGTGTCGGGGACGACCGCGTTGTCGCTCAGCCAGGCGATTGTCACCAACGTGGGCGGCGACGGCATGACGTTGAGTCTGCAGCCTGGGACGCTGCGCGGGGTGACGCCGCTCCGGGCGTTTCTGCCGGTGGTCTTGCGCGGTCCGGCGGCATTGGCCGGCCCGGCCGGCGAAGAACTTGCTTTGCCACTGGAGGGCAGCGCGCTGGCGCTAATACTGTTCAGCCTGGCCGGGCGCAGGCGCGGAATCGTCCGCGATGGACGCACTGAATCGGGCAACCGGGTCGTGCGCAAGCGCCACTCGAGGGGACGAAACATGATCAAAAGAACAATCCATCTGGCGTTGGCCGTATTCATTGCGACAGGCGGTGTGTCGATTCGTCCCGCTCAACCCGCATCGGCATCAGAAGCCGGTGTTGCGCCCTCAGCCGCGCCACGCCCGCGGGGAGAATTCGCTCCACAGTTGAACGGTGGCGACCTGACGTTGTGCGAAATGATTGCCCCGCGCGCGTCGACGCCGATCACGGTGGTGGCGAAGACCGGCGATCTCGGCATCGGCGCAATCTACGACGGCATCTCGATGAACAAATTCGGGGACGTGGCCTGGACCGCCACGGTCGGGGCCGGCGAGGGCGTTTTCGTCGGGCGGACCGCCGCCGACAAGCGCAAGCTCACCCTTGCATCCGAGGCATCCGACGTGGTGTTCGGGCCGTCGGCTTCGATAAACGACGGCGACCATGTCGTGGTCCGCTATCGCCAGGCCGGCGCGCCACCTTTAACGACAATTCGGCGCTACGACGGGGCTCCCGGAAGCGTGGATGTTTTCGAAACCATCGGTGTTGGCGGGCAGCACGGGTCAATCTCGGTCCTCGCCCATGGCGCCATCAACAATTTCGACAACACGGCCTTCCCGTATCTCACGAATTTTGGGGGCGGCCTGCGGCGGGAGCCCCAGGGCGTCAACCAGGATATCGGAACGGGCAGCCTGCGCCCGGTTATCGCCGATACCGGCCGAACGATACTCCGTTACGGCCCTAACGCCGGCAACCAGATCCGCATCATCGACAACGAGAATGCCGGCTCGTCCGCGGTGACGTCATCGGCCGATTTCAGCGCCACCGGCCAGCGCCCAACGATCAGTCACAACGACTTCGTCGCCTTCTACGGTGATCTAAAACCCAGCTCGGTCCTGTCCCAGGACCTGCGGATCCGGACCTCGGGCGAGGGCATCTTTGTCGCCGACGAGAATCCGCTCTCGAACCAGTGGACGCTGCGCCGCCTGGTGGGCGTCGCCTGCAACGGGCAACTCGACCCGAACGAGTATCACCTCGACTTTAACGGCAACGGCAAGCTCGACGTGTTTGAAGACCGCGGCTTCATCCTCGGTTTTGCGCCGGATAAACGCGTGGCAATCAGCCAGAACGCAATCTTTACCGATGGCAATACCCTGCTGGACGTCGCGTATGTGGCGACCAATACACATGGGACGGCCGTCTACGCAACCCACTTTGAAACCGGCGCGCCGCCCAACAAGCCGCTCGTTAACGACACCCGGCGAGTACTCGGAGTGGGCGATTCCATTACCGGCTTGAGCGGCACGGTGGTCGATCTTCAACTGGCCGAGCGCTTGAGCGCCGGCGGTGAGGTCGCGATATGGGTCCAGATGAGTGCCGGCGCGACCGCAATCGTCAAGGCCAACCCGCGCCCGATGAAGCGACCAGTCCTCATTCTGCCCGGCATTGGCGGCACAGTGGCCGCCGACAAAAACTGGTGGCTTCAGCGCGGGGTCCACCCCGATCACATCGTGATCGACCCGCTCCTGCACGCCTACGACGACCTGGTCGAGACGCTCGTCCGCCACGGTTATGAACGCAACAAGGACGTGTTCACCGCCAACTACGACTGGCGCGTGCCGCCGGCCGAGTACGATTTCACTCGGGATGGCGTCGTCCACGGTTTCACGGCCATCGACCTGATCGACAATCAGTTCGAGCGCGGAGTCGACTATCTGGGCTACTACCTGCTCAAGGCCGCCGACGCGTGGAAGGACGCGCACCCCGACGCGCCCGATCTGGATTCGGTCGACATCGTCGCCCACAGCACGGGAGGACTCGTTGCGCGCGCCTACATTCAAAGTCTGGCGTATGGCGGGGCGATCGTCCACACCAGCCCCGGAGGACATGCCGTCTCCACACTGCCCCGAGTCAATACGCTGGTCATGGTCGGCGTGCCCAACCAGGGCGCGGCCAAAGCCTGGGGACCCCTGCAAAACAACTGGTCGGTTGATCCCGCCTTCCAAGTCGTCCTGTCGAAGATTCTCTATGCCCAGTATCTGTACGTCAAAGCCAATGGCGCGAACAGCATCGCCGGCCCGCGCTATGACATCACGGGCGCATCGCTTGACCAGAATCCCGATCTGACCGAGAACCAGGAATTTATCCTGAAGTACGTGCCAACGGCCAAAGACTTGCTGGCGACGTTCAAGTTCCTTCAGATTGCCGAGAACGCGCCCATCGAGGACGTCAACAGCGAAGCATTGTGGGCCAACAACCTGGCCCTGGATCTCAACACCCTGCCCAACCGGACCCTGGATCTGGTGGCGAGCGCGCACATGATCGCGGGCGTCGGCCTTGAAACGCCGATGCGTCAGATCCGCCACGACACGAATTCCAATGTCGGGAGCGTGCTTTGCAATTCGATCGACCAGCTGACGGAAACAACGCCGCTTGCCATGGCAGCCTGGGCAAAGAAGATACTCGGTCCCGCGACGTGGCTCCTGCAGGGGCGGGTGATCGAAGACGCCCTGAAAGTCGTGGCGAAAACGCTGAGCCGTGTTCTCACCCTCATCAAGATCGTCGACGCAGTGACCAGCCTTGCTTTCGGCGAGGTCGCCGGAATGGGCGACTTTACGCCGCGCTGCGTCAACGCCACCGAAACCTGGTATGAGGTCGTCAGCGAGACCGCTTCCACGATCCCTGGCGTTCCGGCGGACTCTGGCGGTGATGGCACCGTGCCGTATGGCAGCGCGGTCGGCCAGTTTGACGCACGTCTCAAGATCTGGACCTTCCCGACCGGGCATTTGCCGCTGATGTACGAAGTGCCGCCTCAATTGGCGATCCTGCAGGCATTGGGCGTGGATGACCCGAAGCCGGCCCTGGTGTCGAACACGCTGGCCAAGGGCGCGGGCTTTGCCGTGAAGCAGGCCTACCTCGGCGACGCGGGCATTCTGGAGTTTCTCCTCACCGATGTTGTCGACTCGGCCCTCACTGCCGCCGAACAGGAGGCGCTCCGGTATGTCCGGGAGGAACTCAAGGAGCAGTTTCGGGCCGTGGCCACGAAATTCATTTCGATCATCTTCGACCCCGTGGATGGCTACCTGATCGACGACAAGGGCCGCCGACTGGGCTTCACCGAGGGCGGCGGCGTGTCCCGCGACATTCCCAACAGCATGTGGATGGGCGACGACGCGGGCAGCGGAATCGGGCTGATTTACACCGATGAGGCAATCACCCCGACGTTGAGATTGGAGGGCCGCGGCCAACCCTACTTTGTTCAATACGAGATCATGGGCGGCGGGGGAGTCACGGGCACCGAGTACACCGGCACGCTTGCGCTTGGCGGCGTCATCACCCTGCCACTGCCCATGTTGCCGTCGATTCGACTCACGGACACCACTCCGCCAAGCGTGACGGTGCTCAGTCCTCAGCCCGCCATCACCGTCCCGGTATTTGGCGCCCTTGACCTGAACGCGTTGGTTACGGATGAAACCGGGGTGCGCGGAATTCGGGCCTTCTTCGACGTGGACGGCAACGGCGGCATTTCGATCACCGAAGAGGCGCTCTGGTTGTCGCTCGTATTGACCGACACCTATCACGGCAGCTTTGTCAATATCGGCGGCGCGCCTGGGCCGCGCGTTCTGGCGCTGGCCGCCTCAGATATCCGCGGAAACGCGATGATGGTTACCCGGACCATCAATGTGGTCGCCCCGATCGGACCGCCGCCAACAGCGACACCCACGCCGACGGTGACCCCGACCCAGACGCCCACCCGGACTCCGACCGCGACCAGCACGCCGACGCGAACGCCCACGGCGACACCCACACGCACCGCCACGCCGACAAAGACCCCCTCGCCAGGCTGCGCGGGCGACTACGTGGCCGATGGCTACATCAGGGTCAATGATGTTCAATACGTCGCCGGCCGCTGGCCGAGCGAGATAGGCCAGGCCGGTTATGAAGCCCGGATCGACCTCGACGCAAATGGCCGCATCGACGTCAGCGACGCGCAAGTCGTGGCGGCCCGGTTCGGCACAGACTGCAACCAGGCCGGCCGGCCGCGGGCCGAGGCGAACGCCCCGCTGACGTTGGACGCGCCGGCGTTACCGCTCGCGGCCGGAGTCCCTGTCACCATTGCCGTCCGCGCGCAAAACGTGCTAAACCTGGGCGCGTTCCAGTTCGCCCTGCTATTGGACCCGGCCGATCTGAGCGTCGACGAAATCACCCTCGGCGATCTCCCGCCCAGCACAGGCCGGCCTTTCGCCGGTATCGGGCCAACAACCGCAGCAGGCGGCATCAGCTACGCCGCGTTCAGCTTTGGCGCGGCGCCGGCCGGCGCCAGCGGCGATGGCGTCGTCGCGCGGGTTCGCCTCACGCCTCTGCGGCTGCTGGCCAGCCTGCCCCTGGCGATCGACGACGCGCATCTGTACCGGCCCGATGGCTCGGCCATGCCCACAACCTTGCGCTTGTTTCTGCCGCGCTTGAGCCGATAGCGCGGCTTGCAGGAGAAGAGGAGAACGAGAGAAGGCAGGCAACGCGTTTGCTTTGTTTTCTCCCCTTCTCCCTTTCTCCTGCAAGCCGCGTTGTGCGCTGCGCATCACTTCCCCAAACTGGCTGCCGGGCGAGCTGCTCGGCCGCCCGGCGCTGATGCCACGCGGCGGAATTGGGCGACAATAGGCCCATGTCCGCGCGTTTTCGCAAATTCCTTCTGAGTGTCTCGCCGTTGCTGTCAGTCATGGCATTTCTGGCGCTGTTAAATCTGGCCATCGCCCTGTTGACCGGCGCCACTTACCCCTGGGCGATTTTCCCGATCCTGGGGATGGCCATCCCCGTGTTTATCCGGTTTTCCCGGACCATGCTCGGCGAGGAGCCCGAGGAGAACCGCGCTCGCAGGCGGGATCGCGATCGCGACAGTGCTGAGCGGGCCGTGCCCGTCCAGCAGTCCTTCGCGCGGCCGGCGGTCGGCGACGCGCTTTCGGCCCAGGTCGCCCAGGCCCGCACCTACCAGCAGGCCGTGGCCGACCTGGCCCGCGGCTCGGCCGGACAGTCGCAGGCGGGCCGGCTGGGCGAACTTTCGTCGCAATTCGAGACGTGGGTGAAGTCCGTTACGCAGATGGCCGACCGCATCCGGGCTTACAAGCAGAATGCCGTCATCCAGCAGGACCTGGCCAGCGTGCCGGCTTCGATCCAGCGCCTTGAGGGCCAGCTTGCGGCCGAGAAGGACGAGCGGCTGCGGGCGCAGTTCGTGGCCGCGCTCGAATCGCGCCGCAATCAGCTCGGAGCGTTGGAGAAGCTGGGCGGGACGATGCGCCAGGCCGAACTGCAACTCGAGAACACCGTCGCCGCGCTGGGGACGATTTATTCGCAGGCGCTGGCGGGCCAATCCACCAACCATGTGGCCGGCTACGCCGACCTGGCCGGGGATATGAACGACCGGGTCAAGGTCCTCCAGGATCAGATCGAAGCGCTCGAGGAAGTCAAGATCGGGCGGGCGGCCACGAATCTGGGTGGCTGACGGAAAACCGAAGAACGTAATCGAGCACTTCAGTACCGACTTCGCTCTTCGGTCGCCGGTCCTCGGTCCCGTTATGGTTGAAAGGGCGTGTTCTCCGCGAAATACTCGTGGCTGTCGGCGTTGTCGAGCGCTTTCGCCGGATCAGTCAGGGCGAGGTTTTTCGCCGCGGTCTGACCATAGGCCCAGTCATTGGTCGACGCCACGGCGTAGAAGTGCGACATCTCGTGGATGAGGGTCCCAGCCTTTGAGTCAGTCCCAGTCAGCGGAGCAGACCAAAACGCCCTGCAGACATAGATCACATACGGCTTGGCCGGATAGACGTAGGCATAGTAACTCTTCTTGCAGCCACAGTCGACAGTGAGGGGTTTGTTATCAAAGGCGTCTTTGATCGCCGTGAAGTTTCTCCCGGCGGTCGACCAGCCCGTGGTGGCGAATGCGCCGAACCACGTGGTGTAACGCAGCGTCGCGCTGGGACTGCCGTTGAGATACGCGGTGGCGCCGCCGGCGTAGCTTGACGCTTCCCCAACCGCGTTGAGAATCGTGGCCTGCTGGGTGGCGCTGCAGCGGCCGCTGAAGGCCACACTGCTGGTGATCTGCGGCGTGAGGCTGAGATCGCGGACGAGCGGCTTCTCCGAGCGCGCCCTGCCCACAACCCGGACCGCGACGGCATTCGATACGAAATCGGCTGTCCGGTATTGGATTTCGTAATCGCCCGTTTCGCCAAAGTCATAGGCGTCAGTCAGGTCAATCTCGCGCACAAGCCTGGCGCCACCGTCGAGGCGGAGGCTATTGCCTTTGTCAGACGCCCCGCGCTTCACGACCGGTCCTGCGTAATCGACAGCCTTGCCATCCCGGGTCACAGCGAACAGGGCATCGTCCAAATCGACCTCAGGCGCCTGCCAGTCGAGCAAACTTTGCCCGCCCTTTCCGGAATTGGCGACGGTCAATTGGACAACGACGCGCTCGCCGGCCTCGAATGCGGATGCGCGGACGCCGAGCGAGAACTGCAGACTGCCTCCGGCGGCTTGAACCGGCGAGGCGAGGCCGAGAGCGGCGACGAGGGCGATGATCCATTTGGCTTTCATTAATTGCCTCCAAAAACAATCCATGTTGGCGCGGATATTAGCAGTTTTTCTGATTTCTGTCAGAATGTGTCCTTCAGGACCGCAGCGGCACCTCTGGGGGGCGCCCGCATCATCGTCGCACGACGCAGCTGGCAGGGGGATAGACACATGAAGCTTGGATCTAGGCTCGTCATCACGTTTGTGACCGCGTTTGGCCTGGCCGCGCCGGGGCTTGCGCCGGTGGTCGCTCAAGACAGTGATCCGGGCACTGAGATCGCCGGCTTCTCCGTTCCGGATGCCGCGCTTGTTCTCGCGCCAACATCGCCCATCCTCCGCTTCTACCCGGGCGCCTCGCCCTGCAACACCACCCTCCAGGCCTGCATCAGCGGATCTGCGGATGGCGACACGGTCGTCGTCGCAGCGAACACGTATGTCACGGCCAGCCTTTTGATCACCCGGGCCATAAACCTGAGCGGCGGCGGCGCGACACCCACAATGGTCAAACTTCGCCCGACCAGCGGGCGGATGATCCAATACGACGCGCCCTCGATTCAGATGACGCCGACGATCCTGTCCAACTTGATGGTGGAAAACGGGGTCGTCGGATCCGGTAGCAGCGGCGGCGGCATCCGTGTGCTCTCGGCCAGCGGCGTGCCGCTGTTTCAGAACCTTGTCGTGTCGAATAGCGTCAGCGGCGGTGGCGGCGGCGGAATCCGGGTGATTGCTAATCTGCCGGTCACCATGACCGGCGTGACGCTCTTCGGTAACGAGAGCAACGGTGACGGCGGCGGGATTTCGGTCAACGGATCGCTGTATATCGAGAACAGTCGGATCGAGGCAAACACCGCCCCCACCAACACCGGCGGCGGCATCGTCGCTGCGGGTGGAATTGTGGTTAGCAACACCCGCTTCATCAGCAATACCGCCCGTACCGGGGGCGGCCTGCATGGCGCAGGCGGAATGACCCTGACGAACGGGTTCTTCGACAAGAATGTCGCCCTGACCGGAAGCGGAGGGGGCATTTTTGCAAGCAACCCGGCCATCACCGTGGCCCTGGTCAGCACCAGCTTTGTGAGCCGGACGCAGATCAATAACAACAGCGCCAGCGCCGACGGCGGCGGGTTGTATGCCGCCGGCGGCGTCTTCATCAAGGGCGAGGGCCGTTTTTCCAACAACCAGGCGCTGAACGGCGAAGGGGGCGGGTTCTATATCGGCGGAAATTTGGTCGATGACTTTCCAAACAACGTCGACAACATCTGGAGCAACAACACGTCACTCGGAAACGGCGGCGCGATCAAGATCATCGGCAGCGTCGACCTGTGTGAGAGCGGGCCCGAATTTCAGAACAATGTCGCGGGGGGTGGATCGACCGCCGATGGGGGCGGCATTTACGCTACGGGCGGCATCTTCCTGTGCACGTCGGGCACGGCTTCGGCCGACAATCGCGCGCGTGACGGTGGCGCGTTCTTTGGCGCGCAGAGTGTGTTTCTAAACGGGCACAACGTTGGCTACAACGAGGCCGGCAATCGAGGCGGCTGCGCTTTCTCCGGCGGCATCGTGACCTTTAACAGCGCGAATGCGACCGGCTGCGTCGCAGGCAATGACGGCGGCGCGGCTTTTGCGCTCACAATAACGGTGCAGGGCAATGGCGTCGGGGCGTATAGCCAAAACCGCGCCGGCCGGTCCGGCGGGATGGCCTTTGGCAGTGTCGTCATCGTAAGAGAAGCACTCGTCTTCTCCAATACGGCCCCGATCGGAGGCGCCTTCGCGGCCACGTCAACCGTCGATGTCACGGCTTCAACGATTCAGAGCAACGTCGCGCGCTTCCTGGGCGGCGCAGTCGCGGTCAGCGGCACGGCCAGC
>JBKJQK010000425.1:0-9969 GCA_046594095.1 Anaerolineae bacterium
GCTTTACCGACACTCGGCTCTTTGGCGACGCGAATTTTGTCGGTCTGGACAACTACATCAAAGCGATCAACGATCCCTCGTTTCGCACGGCGCTTGGCAACACCCTGCTGTTCTCCGCGGCCACACTCGTTGTGTCGATCGTGCCAGCGCTGTTTCTGGCCGTGCTGCTTAACGAGAAGCTTCCGGCCCAGGCGCTGTTCCGCGGGATGTATTTCGTGCCTGTCGTCGCATCGGTCGTGGGCGTTTCGCTGCTGTGGCGTTATTTGTTGAACTTTGATTTCGGCTTCATCAATTACGCGATTCGAAGCGTGGGCGGCTTGTTTGGCGCAAAATGGGAAGGCGTCCCGTGGCTCACCGACGCCAACATCGCGCTCTTCTCAGTGATTCTGGTCTTTTCGTGGAAAACCATCGGTTACAACATGGTCATCCTGTTGTCTGGCCTGCAGAGCATCTCCAAGCCGTTGTATGAGGCTGCTTCCATTGACGGGGCAAACCGCTGGCAGGCATTTCGCAGCATCACGGTACCGATGCTGTCGCCCACGACGTTCTTCGTCCTGGTGACGACCCTGATCAACTGCCTTCAAGTGTTCGACATCCCCTATGCCCTGGGCTGGACGCGAAGCAATTCCGCGGGCCCCGGCAACTCGATGCTCACCAACTCGCTGCATCTCTATCGCGAGGGGTTTATCAACAGCCAGATGGGCTACTCGTCAGCTTTGGCCTGGGTGCTGTTTGCCATCATCATGATCATCACCTTTGTCCAATTTCGGATGTCCAATCGCTGGGTCAACTACGAATAGGAGATAAAGATGTCACGCATCATACGAACTCCGTTCGAGAGGGCCCTGGCGCTCGTCATTCTGGGGATTTTCGGGTTGATCATCATCTTCCCGTTCCTGTATATGTTTGCTTCCTCGCTCAAAGAGCCGGGAGACGTCGTCAAAGTGCCGCCAGAGCTTTTTCCGGCAATTCCAATGTGGGGCAACTACGCCGAAGTGCTTCAGGTCGTCCCGATCGGCACCCAACTCGTCAACAGCGCGATCGTAACCACCGGCGTAACGATCGGGTGGCTGCTGACATCAACGCTGTCGGGTTATGCGTTTGCCCGGCTCCAGTTTCCAGGGCGCGACTTGCTGTTTACGCTCTTCCTTGGGACGTTGATGGTTCCCTTTGTCGTTTTGATCGTGCCGATGTACCAGATCATGGTCGGCCTGAGCTGGGTTGATAAGCTCGTCGCCCTGATCGTGCCGTGGGTGTCCACGGCGTATGGCACGTTCCTGTTGCGCCAGGCCTTCCTGGCGCTTCCGAAGGAACTCGAGGAAGCGGCTCAAATCGACGGCGCCAACCGATGGGGAGTTCTGTTTCAGGTCTATCTCCCGCTTGTGGTGCCGGCCCTGGCGACGCTCGCCACGCTTGCGTTTCTCTACTCCTGGAACAGTTTCACCTGGCCGCTCATCGTGATCAGCAGTCCCCAAACCAAGGTGGTCACCCAAGGATTGATGGACCTGCAGGCTCTCTACGCCGGCTCTCGGCTCAACCTCGTGCTGGCGGGCTCTACTTTGGCTGTGGCCCCAACGCTCATCGTCTACCAGTTCGCCCAGCGCTACTTCATCGAAGGCGTGGCGACGACGGGGCTGGCCGGGCGATGATCTCAAGCTCGAGCCACTGCGGCTCGGGCGCGTCGACGTAGCCCCAGGCGTACTCGCCGCCGGCCGCGACGGCGCGATAGTTGTCGATCCAGGCCACAAAGCCGAGCGGGCCGGCGGGCGGGCGCGCCGCGCGCAAGATCTCGGCGCCGTCGACCGAGAACGTGACCGTATCGCGACGCCAGTCAATTCCATACTCGCGCCACTCGCGCAAATCGGGAACGGATGGCTCAAGCATCCGTTCTTTTGCGTTTGTGACGGCCCGACCCGCCGACATGGCCAGTCGGGCGGCCGGCCGGAAGCGCAGGGCCAGGTTGGCCGCGGCGTTGATCAGGCGGGTCACCGCCGAGCCGCGCGCTCCGGCCGAAATCGGCAGGAGCGGCGTGTTGAGCAGCGCGGCTTTGAAGCCATTTCCGGGCATTCCCCGGGCGACACGCAAATCCGACTCAGGCGACCCATAGAAGAACCACACGTTCCGAGGCGGGGCGACGATCGCGCCTTCGCGCGAGAACGGGTGATTCCAAAACCCAAACCCGGTTGTGCCCTTGAGCGCCCCGTGATCATGCGAAAAGCGGGCACGCACGGTCAGCAGTGTCGGCGGGAAGTTTCGGAAATCGCGCGGCAGGCTGTGCTCGTAGTCGTCGATCTGCGCGTCGGAATAGGCGGCCGCGGTCGTTGCCGGTATCGTCAACCGGATGCGCGCCCCATCCCGCTCGACGCGCCCGCCGTTGACCAAATGGGGCTTGAAATCGAACACGCCGAGATTGTAGGCCTGTCGAAGGGCCGGCGTCCAGGGACAGGCGTTCGGGGCCGGCCCTTCGACTCGCGAGGATTACCGCGCGGCTCAGGGACCGGCGCGACTTGGGCCGCTCGGTAGCCCATCGATCAGGTCGCACGGCCAGGAAGACAGGGACCGGCGGCGCCACCTGGGCCACGCGTAAATCCGCGCCACGCGTAAATCCGCGCCACGCGTTAATCCACGTCGCTCAGGGACCGGCGCCACCCCGGAGCAGCTTGCGCGCCTTGCGGATCTGCTCGTGGATCGCGCGCGGGGAGGTGCCGCCGGTGGCATTCCGGGAAGCGGTCGAACGCGCGTAATCGAAGATGGAGGCGATATCTTCGCCCACGTCAGACGAGAGCGTCCGCCAATCCGCCGCGCTAAGATCGCTGATTCTGGCCTTGCGCGCGTCCGCCAGCGCAACGGCCTTTCCGGCAATATGGTGGGCCTCGCGGAACGGCACGCCTTTCCGGACCAAATACTCCGCCTCGTCGGTTGAAAGCATGGCCGGGTCCAGCGCTGCCCGCATCGTGTCGGCATTGACCGTCAGCGTGCCCATCGCCCCGGCCGCCACGGCCAGGGTGAGTTCGAGCGTGTCCAGCGTGTCGAACAGCGGCTCCTTGTCCTCCTGCATGTCCTTGTCGTAGGTCATCGGCAGGCCCTTGATCAGGGTCAGCATCGTCACCAGATTGCCGGTCAGGCGCGCGCTCTTGCCCCGGATGAGCTCCATCGCATCGGGGTTCTTCTTCTGCGGCATGAGACTGGAACCAGTCGAATAGGCATCGGTGAAGGTCACAAACCCGAACTCGGTTGTCGCATACAGGACCATGTCCTCGGCCAGCCGGCTGAGGTGCGTGCCGATCATCGACCCGCAAAATGCCAGCTCGATGGCGAAGTCGCGGTCGCTCACCCCATCCATGCTGTTCTCGCTGATTGTCTCGAAGCCTAGGTCGCGGGCGAGAGCGGCCCGGTTGATGTTAAAGGGCGTCCCGGCCAGCGCGCCCGAGCCCAGCGGCAGCGAGGCCGTCCGCCGGCGCGTGTCGGCGAGCCGGTCCAGATCACGGGCGAATTGCCACACGTAGGCGAGACACCACTGGGCAAACGTCACTGGCTGGGCGCGCTGAAGATGGGTGTAGCCGGGCATCACGGTCTCAACATGCGCCCCGGCCTGGGCCAGTAGCGCGGTCATCAACCCGCGCACGCCGACGGCGATCTTGTCGATGGCGTCGAGGCAGAACAGGCGGTGGTCGGTGGCGACCTGGTCGTTGCGCGAGCGCCCGGTGTGAAGCTTGCCGGCCACTGGCCCGGCGATTTCTTTCAGCCTCCGCTCGACGGCGGTGTGAATGTCCTCATCGTCAGGCTTGATTTCGAACGTTTCCGTTTCGAACTCCTTCGCCACGGCTTCCAGTCCGCGCGTGAGCTGGGTGACCTCCGCGCGAGTCAGCAGTTTGGCCCGTCCCAACGCGCGGGCATAGGCGATGCTGCCCCGGACGTCGGCGCTGGCCAGCCGGATGTCAAACGGGATGGAGTCATTAAAGCGCTTCATGAGCGCGTCGAGTTCGCCGCTCGCGCGGCCGACCCACAGGCGGGTGGAGGTTGTCATGGTTGTGATGAACGCGCGTTATCGCTCGCTGACCGGGCGTTTTCGATAGTCTGATGCGGTGTTTTCGATCGTCACGCTGAAGGCTGCGTCCTGCATCCGCGAGGCAACCCGCGGGTCGAAGGCGTTGAGCGGCACATTCGTCACAATCATCGTCCCGAGCCGGTTCCGGTATCGATAGTCGAGGATCTCGAACACGATCCCCTGTGAAAAGGCCGAGCTGCTCTCGGCCCCGAGATCATCCAGGATCAGCACCGGGGCGGTCTTGAACTGGCGCAACCGGCCGCTGTAGCTCTCCTGCTCGGTGTTGGCCTGAAGGTCGAGGCTCTCCTTAAGCGCGCCCAGCAGGTCCGACATGGTGACAAACAGGGCGGGCACGCCGGCCTCGCGCAGGTGATTGTCGACCGCCGCGCACAGATGGCTCTTGCCATTCCCGCGCGCGCCGTAAATGACCAGCCAGTGCCCGTCGGGAGACTCCGCAAAATCCTGGGCGGCCTCAAGGCAGTTGGCCAGCATCTCGTCCTCGGCGTCCTTGAACGCCGTCTTGAAATTGAAGAATGTCTGGTGAGCCGACATCTCCGAGCGCGACGAAAACGAGCGGAGGGCATCCATCCGCCAGCGTTGGGCGACGCCGCACTTCGGGCAGGGCTTAAGCGCGCCGTCGCGGCCGAGCACCCAGCGCCGGTTCTCGCAATAATCGCAGTCGGGGGCGCCATCACGCGGCGGGATGGATGCGTCGGGATCGCTCCGGGCGCCCAACGGAAGAATGCCCTTAACCGGTCCGCTTGCTGGCCCGCTCGGCGCGCTGGCGGCGGGCGCGCTCCTGGGCGGAGGCGCGCTCGGAATCAGAGGGGTCGTCGACCTGCGGGAGGCGGACAGAGCTTCCGCGGCCCGGCCGGTCTGCTCCGCCACGTCGCGCCGGGGTTTTGGGTTGAGCTTGTTTGGCATGGCTGTCATTGGCCGGGTTCGTCAGGACGGCCTTGATGTAATCCCATCTTAGCAAATTGGCCGCGGCGGCTTTGTCGATGGCGTCTTTCCAGCGGGCCGGGTCCGGCACGCTCTGGGACAGCGCGTTGATCTCGTTGGCGATGAACTCATCCAGACGCCCGACCCGCCGCCGGTATTCGTCGAAGGCCGCCCGGGCAGTATGGTTTGCGGGGGCGGGGACATACACGCCTGGTTTCGGATTGAGCGCGACCGCTCGGGCGTAACGCCAGTCGCGCTTGTTCTGGACCGCAGCGTATTCAAAAGCCGCCTTCCAGACCGCGAGATCAGGCACATCCGTCGCGAGCAACTGGCGCATGTCTGTCAAAATCGCCCCGGTCGGCGGCAGGCCGGTGAATCCCTCGTACAGAGTCTGGAGATCAATCAGCGTTGGATCGGGCTTGACGGCCGCCCGCTCGATCGCCAGGCCGGCCTCCTGCGCCTCGAGCAGCGCGGGCAACAGCCGATTGAGGCTCCCGGCCTCGCGCGTGAGCGTCTGAGCCATGGTCCGCACGACCGCGGGCTCGCCATACAGCCCGATCGCGGCCTGGATCACGTCGTACTCGGAGCCGGTTGGCCAACGGCTCGCCCGCTCGCGGAAGGCCACCATCCCATCCGGCGGGACCTTTATGGCGCCCGCTTTCCAGCGGTAGTAGGCCGAGGGCTGCGCGGGCGCCGTGGCCGCGAGCGTCGCCGAAACGTCGCCAATGCCCCGCGCAGGCGATCCGCTCGCTCTGGGGGCCCGCAGAGCGCGCTGGAGGGCCGTTTCAATCTCGGTCGCGGTGTAGCCGGACGCCAAAAACTCGTCGAGCAGGGCGCGCTGTGCGCCGTCCAGGGCAAAGGCCTCGACTTGTTCGAACTTCTCGATCAAGCGGGCAAGCCGGATTGCGAGGGCCTCCGACGGGCTGGTCACGGTTTTTCCCTCGCTCCGCGCGAGAGCCGCCTCGGCCTGAGCCGCCCAGCGTTGGGCGGCGTCACTCGCCCACAGATAGCGCGGGCCTGTCTTGGCCGCGGGCCGGACCGCGATCAGCGTGCCGCGCGCCACAGCGCGTTTGAGGGCGGCGTCGATGGCCAGGTCCGGGGCGAAGCCCAGCCCCTGGCGCAGCGCGGGCTGGGCCGAAAGCTCGGGCGTGTCGATCGACGCGACACCGCCGCCCTTGCGCTGAATGAGCCACAGGGCCACCAGGGTGACCTTGAGTTCAGCCAGGTCGTCAATCTGGGCCAGGGTTTGCTCGATCAGGGCATCCAGCATGCGCTCAGGCTCCCAGTTCATTCCGATCGAACATCAGATTCTTGAAAGAGGTCAGCTTCTTGTCGAAGAACAGTTTGGCCATTCCCGTCGGACCGTTCCGGTTCTTTTCGACCTTGATTTCGGCGATGCCCTTGAACTCGGTGTCGGGGTTGTAAATCTCGTCGCGATAGATCATCATCACGATGTCGGCGTCCTGCTCGATGCTGCCGGACTCGCGCAAGTCGCTCAGCATGGGGCGCTTATCGCTGCGCTGCTCGACCGTGCGCGATAGCTGGCTTCCGGCAATCAAGGGGACGCGCAACTCTCGCGCAATCTGCTTGAGCATGCGCGAGATATACGAGATTTCCTGGACCCGGTTATCGTTGCGCGTGCCCGACTCGCCCTGCATGAGCTGGAGGTAGTCGACGATGATGAGATCAAGCCCAAACTCCTGATAGATCCGGCGGGCTTTCACCCGCAGGTCAAGCGGCGACAGTGACGGCGTGTCATCCAGGTAGAAGTAGAGGTCATGCATCTGGGCGCAAACCCGGACCAGATTGGCCCATTCATCGTCCTTGAGCTGGCCGGAGCGCAGGCGCTGGCTGTCGATGCCGGTCTCCGCCGCCGCGAAGCGGTGGACGACCTGTTCGTTGCTCATTTCGAGGGTAAACAAGGCCACCCGCTTGCGGTACTTGAGCGCGGCCTGGTAGCCGATCCCGTTCATGAAACTGGTCTTGCCGACGCCGGGGCGGGCGGCCACGATGATGAGGTCGCCTTTCTGCAAACCGCCGGTCATCTTGTCGAGATCGGGAAATCCGGAGGGGATACCGAGCGGCTCATCCTTGTGTTCGTGCAGATACTCGACCCGGGTAAAGAAGTCGTCGACGGCGGTCTTGATCGGGACCATGTGCCCGCTGTCGCGCTGTTCCGACACGTCGAAGATGCGGGCCTCGCTGCGCTCGATGACCTGTTGAACCGGAACCTTGAGGTCGTAGGCAATCCGGGCGACATCGCTGGCGGCCGTGATCATCCGCCGGCGCAGGGCCGTCTCTTCGACCAGCCGGGCGTAGTTGTCGACATTGAGGGCGGTCGGAACGCTCGTGGTGAGTTGGGCGAGATAACCCTCGCCGCCGACCTCGTCCAGCAGGTTGTCGCGGGCCAGTTCGGTCGACACGGTGAGCAGATCGGCCCGCTCCCCCAGATTCAGAATGGCGGTGAACACCCAGCCGTTCTTGATGGTCGAGAAGTGCTCAGCCTTGAGAAATGAGGCAATTCGGGGGATGGATTGCGGATCGATCAGAAGCGAGCCCAGCACGGCCTCTTCAGCTTCGGGGTTCTGGGGCATGAGTGTGTCGGCCATGGGGAGGTTCATTTTATACAATGCGGCTGAACCCATGAATCGCGCGCGCAACTCGCCCCCCCTCCTGTCGGCCGATGCGCCCCGCGTCGCGCTGCTTTTGGCCGCGTTTGGGCTGCGCGCGCTGCAGATCGGGCGCGAGAGTCTGTGGCGCGACGAGGTGGATTCGATCCGGTTTGCCCTGGCCCCTCTCGAGACGGTGCTTGCGAACTTTGGGCGGATGGGCGAGAACGGTCCCCTCTACCATCTTGTCCTGCGCGGCTGGCTTGGTTGGGCCGGAACCAGCGATCTGGCGCTGCGCTATTTTTCGACGTTGTGCGGCGTAGTGCTGGTGGCGGCCGTGTATGCGCTGGGGCGCCGATTGCTCGGCCGGCGCGCGGCCGGCTGGGCGGCGATCCTGGCGACGGCTTCTCCCGCGCTGGTCTGGTACGCCGGAGAGGGCAAGATGTACGCATTCCAGCCGCTCCTGATTGCGCTTGCCCTGTTGGCCGCCGTACGCGGACGGTGGCTGTTTTTTGGGCTGGCCGGCCTTGCGGCGGTCTATACCCATGTGCTTTCGCCGCTCTTTCTCCCCGCCGGCGCGGCGCTGGCCTGGGCGGTGGCGCCGCGCGCATTGGGCCGGCGGTTTTACTGGCGGGCTGCCGTGATCGCAATTGTCGTTTGTCTGCCCCTGGCCATTTCGCTCGGGCCGGTGTGGCTGCGCGGAGCTGATTTCGGCCATTCGCCGGCAGGATTGGACGTCATCGTCTCCCGGGCGCTCGAGCTAGGGGCGTTTGGGGTCTCTCGCCCGGCCGACCTTAGCCTGCCGGAGGCCCTCGCGGATGTGTTTGGCCTGGCCATGCTCGGGCTGGCCGCACTGGGCGTCGCGCTTCGCCCCGGCCGGATCAGCCTGGCGCTGGTGGCCTGGATGGCGCTGCCGGTGGCGCTGTTGGCCCTTGTCTCAGCGCGTGTCCCGCTGTTTGAGCCGCGCTACATGCTC
Organism: Anaerolineae bacterium; assembly: GCA_046594095.1. Taxonomy (GTDB): domain Bacteria; phylum Chloroflexota; class Anaerolineae; order J036; family Brachytrichaceae; genus Brachythrix. Next base: position 8,576 of record JBKJQK010000425.1, read on the forward strand.
GCCAGCGCGCCGGCCATGTATCTCCTGATTGGGGCCGCGCTGGCCGCGCTCCGGCCCAGCGCGGCGAGGGCAGCCGCGGCCGCCACCGTCCTGGCAATCCTCACGGTTGGCCTGGCCGCTCAGGCTGCGGCGCCGATCCGGCCCGACCTACGCGGAGCCGCCGCCTGGGTTGCCAGGCGGGCCACGCCAGGCGACGTAGTCGTGTATGTATTGCCGTATGCGCGTTTCTCATTTGACCACTATTTGCCCGGGTTGGATCGCCTGGACGTGGAGGGCGCCTACACAAATGCCGGCGTGGAGGATGTGGCTCTGGCCTTGGCCCTATTTCCGGCTTCGAATCGGGCCGGCCAGATCTGGCTGGTGGAGACCGAGGCCTGGATGTGGGACGTTGCCGGCCGCAATCGGGCGTGGCTGGAGGAGCATGCGACCCGCGGCGACTCAATCGTCCTGCATGGGGTCTCGGTCATTGGCTTTTCGTCTCGCGGCCTCGCTCCTCGGGTCTTCTTGCCGCTGGCGCGGTAGGCGCGCGCTGGCGGCCGGGGAATCAGGGCCAGTCGACGGGCCGAGCCCCGTCGCAGAATCGCGGTTCCCGAGCCACTGAATGCCCCTCTGAGCGAACCGTTTACGCGCCTGTCCGCACTCGCTTTTTCAGACCTGAAAGGGTATAATCAAGGAGTTGCAATGGACCAGAACATTAAACATTTTCTGGCTTGGTTTTAAGGTTTGAGACGGCCGTCAAGGTCACCTTTGCGACGCCGGAAATGCTGTTTGAACGGAGCGATCCCCTGTGAGCGAAACGATCCCCAACGACCCTGATTTGCCTGCCTCTGAGCCGAATCCGGCGGTTGACACTGGCGCGGCGGATGGCAATCCATCCGCCCAAGCAACGGGTATTCCAGTTGCCGTGATCGAGCCCGGCAACAACAACGGTCGTATCCGGCTGGTCGACATTGACCGCGAGGTGCGCGGCTCGTATCTCGATTACGCGATGAGCGTCATTGTCAGCCGGGCGCTCCCGGACTCCCGGGATGGCCTCAAACCCGTCCAGCGCCGCATCTTGTATGTCATGCACGACACCGGCGCGCGGGCCAGCGCCCCCTATCGCAAGAGCGCCCGTGTGGTCGGCGATGTGCTGGGCAAATACCATCCTCACGGGGATATGAGCGTCTACGACGCGATGGCCCGCATGGCCCAGACTTTTTCGCTGCGCTACATGCTGGTCGACGGGCAGGGCAACTTCGGCTCGGTGGACGGCGATCCGCCTGCGGCCATGCGCTACACCGAAGTCCGCCTCTCCCGTCTTGCCGAGGAGTTGCTGACCGATCTCGACAAGGACACGGTCGACTGGCAGGAGAACTACGATGGGACGCTCGAGGAGCCGAAGGTGCTTCCTG
>JBKJQK010000431.1:0-6239 GCA_046594095.1 Anaerolineae bacterium
CTCTGCCGCGACTTGCCAACTGCCCAAACCGGTCTACACTGCTCCCAGAGTCCACCACACGCGCCATCGCCCTTCACTGTCGCCGCCATCTCTGTGTTTTTTACCGCGCAAGATTGCGCGATAGAAGGAGGAATCATGGCCCGTACGCCCGCTGCCCCGAAGAAGCCGAAGCCCGTCCGCCGCCCAAAGAAGGCGACCCCGCCAGAGCAGGGCGACAACCCCTCGGCCCGCGAAGATCAATTCCTGTCCGAGCGCCTGGCCCCGCTCGCACCCAAGGGCGGGCCAACATTGCCGCCGCTGATTCGCGAGCGCGGCGGATTTGGGCCGGCAGATGCGGAGCCGCCGCCACCGCCCAGCCGACGCGACTTGTTGGAGGAATACCGCACGCGCAAATCATCCAGACAAACGCCGCCCTCGCCGTCAACGCCACGCGAGGCGTTCGGGCACGGCGAGGATGAGCAGCCCGGAGGCTCCCGCGAAGCCCCGGCTCCACCCCCGGCCCAGAACTGGATCCCCATCGGACCGTCCGTTGTGCGCCAGGGCCAGGGCGGAACAAAGCCGGCCACCGGTGGTCGCACGCCCGCCATCGCGGTCGCACCCGGCGGCCAGCGGGTGTACGTCGGGGCCGCCAACGGCGGTGTGTGGCGCTCCGACGACGCCGGCCGATCCTGGCGCTCGCTCATGGACGCGTTTGACCTCAATCCAACCACGCCCGCCTCTGACTCGCTCGCCGTCGGGGCCCTCGCCATCGACCCGGGCAACCCCGACCGGGTTTATGTGGGCTCGGGCGAGGGCGCCGGAGCCGCCTATTTCGGGGTCGGGCCGATCGTCACGAGCAACGGCGGAGACCCGGCCCCGACCTGGATGACCGAGCCCGTCGCGCCCGGTAGCGACCCGCTCGCCGGGGCCGCCTTCTTCGCCCTGGCCGTTGACCCGGCCGACCCCAGCCGGGTTGTGGCTGCCACAACGGTTGGTCTCTATCGGCGGGAGCCGGATGGCGCGGGCGGTTTTCATTGGGCGCAGAAGGCCGTCGCCGGCGCGACGCGCCAGCGGGCCACCAGCGTCGTCGCGGCCGCGAACGGGGGAACCACGACATTTTTCGCCGCAGTCCAGGGCGGTCCCGTCTTCCGCTCAAACGACGGCAGCGCCTGGACCGTGGCCGGCGCGGGCTTCCCGGCCGGCGCCGGGCGGATTTGCCTGGGGTGCCAGAGCGACAACCCCAACCTCACTTATGCCCTCGCCAGCACCGGCGCTGTATTGCGGCTGGATGCGGCCACAGGGACCTGGCGCGCCATCGCCGGCGTCCCGGCCGATTTGCTGGGAAATCAGGGCTGGTACGACCTGGCGATTGCAGTCGCCCCGGACAACCCCAACCGGATTTATCTGGGCGGATCGACGATTTTCTCGGGCGGGGATTGGTCGGGCTCGGCGTATCGGTCCGAGGTCACCGTCGGCCCAGGCGGCCCCAGAATGACGGCCACGTACATCGGCGGCAGCGTCCACGCCGATGTCCACACTCTGGCCTTCGCCCCCGGCGACCCGAACTCGCTCTGGCTGGGCTGCGACGGCGGCGTGTTCCACTCCGAGAGCCCCGCGACCGGCGACGGCGGTTTCGTCGCCCGCAATCTGGGTTACCAAACCCTGATGATGGAGCACCTCGGCCAGCATCCCACGGAGGAAGCCGTGCTGTTCTGTGGGACGCAGGATAACGGCTGCCTCCGTTATACCGGCGAGGAGGCCTGGCTGTACTCGGCGGGCGGCGATGGCGGCTTCGTCCTGGTCAATTGGCGCGACCCCTACAAGATCCTCAGCTCGTATGTCGAAGGGACACTGCGCCGCTCGACCAACGGCGGCCAGCGCTACGCCTATGACGATGCCAGCGTGCCGCTGGCAGGGGGTGATTCGCCGTTGTTCTACGCCCCCATGGCCGGCACCCCGCCCAATCCCGCCAGCGCGACCGCCGACGCCGACGCCAACCTCGTGGCCTTCGGCAGCGTCCGGCCCTGGATCAGCCCAGACTTCGGGAGGACCTGGCGCTCCATCCCCAACAATGCGCTTTCCCAGGACACGCTGGGCGCGCAGATCCGCTCCCTGGCCTTCGCCTCGCCGGGCCGGCTATACGCGGGGACCACCCAGGGCGGGGTATGGCGATTTGATCGGGCCGGCGGCGCCTGGACGCGAACCCAGATCGATACGTTGGGCGGCGGCAATCAGCTGCCATTGAGCGGGGCGGTGACCGATATCGCGGTCGATCCGGCCAACCCGGACAGAGTCTTCGTGACAATGGGCGGGACCGGCGACTTCCGGCACGTCTGGCATTTCGACGGCGCCCGGTGGCAGGCGCGGAGCGGCCCCGCCGCGGGAAATCCCAACAGCTTGCTCGACACGCAGGCCAACGCCATTGCCATCGATCCGGCCGACCCAAACACGATCTACGTCGGCGCCGATATCGGCGTGTGGCGCTCGACCGATGGCGGGTTGAACTGGCAGACCTGGTCAGACGGACTGCCCGACGCCGGGGTGATGGACCTGGCCCTGCACAACCCGAAGCGGGCGCTGCGGGCGGCCACCCATGGGCGCGGGGTGTGGGAGCGCGATTTGACCGGCCGGACCGCCCGGGGGGTCGAGCTGGTCGTTCGCCGGACACAACTCGATTCCGGGCGTTTTGCGGTGGTCAGTGGGCTGCCGGATCCAACCCGCCCGGGGGAGTTCTCGCTGGCCTGGGAGAGCCCGGACATCAAAATCGACACACCGGACGCGACGGGCCAATTGCAATTCCCAGCCGGCGAAATTGACTTCCTGCAATTCGTCGACACACTCAACGACGATTTCCGCGGCGCGACGCCAAAAGTGTCACGGGTCTACGTCCAGGTCCACAATCGCGGGGTGACCCCGGCCGATGGCGCGCGGGTGATGCTCTTGATCGCCAACGCTTCGGCCGGGCTTCCCCCGTTGCCGGCCGGCTACGATGCGCAGGTCCGCAACGGCCTGCCGATCAACACGCCCGGCTGGCACACGGTTGGACTCGCCACATTGGGCGAGGTTCGAGCAGGCCATCCGCGGGTCGCCGCGTTCGAGCTGCCGGCAAGCCTGATGCCGCCCCCACTGGGTTTTGCGGGCAGCCGCCACTACTGCCTGCTCGCGCTGGTCCACCATCCGGCTGACTCATTTGACACTACCGAAACGGCCGTCCAGGCATTGACGCCCAATGACCGCAAGACGGCCCAGAAGAATCTTACGATCGCGGCGTTTGGAGCGGGCGCGCCCAAACCCATCGTGATTCCGGTGCGGATCAACCCCAGCGGCGCCGCCGGCGCGTCCGTTACAGCGCGCCTTCGGCTTGACCTCAGTCGTTATCCGGGCCGGGTCCGCGTCATTGTTCCGGGCGCGGAAGGGGGCGGCAGCCGCGCAGCCGCGGCGGACATGACCGACTTCAAGGCCTGGGCTCGGGCCCAGAAGACCGCCCTCAGCCGAAGCCAGCGCGGCGCGGCGCCCGGGAACAAGGAATGGTCTGAGCAGCGGCTGGCCGACCTGGAGCGCGTGGAGAAGGGGGCGCAGATGCTGGAGCCTGCGCGCGGGTTGCGCGGGTTGGCTGCCGAAGCGGGCGAGCTCGCGCTTGGCCCGGGCGGATATCAAACCGTGTACTTGATCTGCGATCCGCCAGCGCGCGCAAGGTCGGGCCAGCATTTCGCGATCGGCGTCGAGCAGCTCGACGAGGCGGGGCGGACCGCGGGTGGTCTGACCGTAAGCGTTGTTCGCGCATGAATCCACACGCTTTTGGAACACGGATTAGGCGGATGCGCCCGCCGCCGTCCCAACCACAATCTCGGCGATCAGCCGATCACACGCGGCGGCGCGGTCGGCGGCATGGCTGCGCCCAAAGACGCGCCGGGCGTCCTCAGCCAGCCCGCGGGCTTTCGCCCCATCGTGACGGCGCCAGGCGGCATGAGCCAGGTTGAGGGTCAGCAATCCCCGCGCATAGTCAAAATCCAGGGCGGTCGCGATCTCGAGCCCCTCTAGAAGTTGGACCTCCGCATCGTCCAGCGCGCCGCGAAGCACATTCAGCCCGCCCAGGTTGGTCAGGGCGAAGGCCACCCCCGGCTGATCGCCAATCCGCCGACAGTGGGCCAACGAGGCGGCGTGATAGCCCAGCGCGGTCGCAAGGTCGCCCAGCAACTCGGCGCACTCGCCGAGATTGTTGAGCGCGGCGCCTATCCCCCAGCCGTCATTGTGCGCCTGGTACAAGGCCAGACTCTGCTCGAAAACGCGCATTTGCGCCGGCGGCGGCGCCATCGTCGTGCCCTGGAGCAGCAACGCGAACGCAAGATCCAGCCCGGCCGCCGGTTCCCCACGGAGCGCCTCGACAGCCGCGGTGTGCAAGGCAAGGCCCGCCTCTGCCTGACCCATCCGGTGCATGCAATGCCCGCGGGCCGTCAGGAGACGGGCGCCCAGGCGCCGCGTCCCCGGGTCGTCGCGCAGCGCTGCCAACGCATCCGCGAACAGCCGCTCACTGGCCCGGAACCAGCCACGATATTCGGTCAGCCACAGCAGGCCGTCGAGCATTGCGGACAGGCTGACTGCATCGCACTGCTCCAGCGCGGCCCGCCAGGCAGCGAGGATGTTTTCCGCATCGGGCGATAGCGTCGCCAGCGTCGGCGCATCCCCAATCCGGATGGCATCCTGGTAAATGACGAGTTGACCGGCGTAGAAGACGGCCAGCCGGCCGGCGAGCGCGCCCGGCCCTGAAACGTGCTCGGCGGCGAACGCCCGGATCAGCGGATGAAGGTCGTAGCGCCCATCGGTGTTGCGCCGGACCAGCGAACGATGGGCCAGCATATTCAGCCCGCGCAGGCCAAGCTGAGCGACCGCCTGGGCGGCTGGCCCCGTAAAGCCGCCACGGAAAATCGACAGGGACGCAAGCCCTTGCTGTTCCTCAGGCTGAAGCAATTGCCAGGAGTGCTCGAAGGCGGCCCGCACCCCGGCCTGCCGATCCCGGATGCCCTGAACCGGCTGGAGAAGATCCAGGTTGACGGTCAGAGCGGCGGCGATATCAGCGCAGGCGAGGGTCCGGGTCCAGGCAGCGGCCAGCTCAATGGCGAGCGGTACCCCCTGGACGAGAGCGCAGATTCGCGCCACGGCCGCCCGCTCGTCGTCGACGCTGAAACGCAGGTTCGCTCGTTGGGCGCGCTCGGAAAATAATGCCAGCGCTTCTTCCATCTCGCCCACCTCAACGACGATCTCTTCGGCCAGGTTGAGCGGTTCCCGCGAGGTGGCCAGCATCCGGACAAGCGGCGCGGCCTCGATCAAGCCGCTGATGAGGTCGGCGATAGAGGGAATTACTCCGGCCAGGTGCTCGCAACTGTCAAACACCACGAGCGCGGTCCGTTCGGCCAGGGCAGCGGCCGCCAGGGCCGCGGGCGAGCGCTGAGGATCGGGCGGAAGCGCCAATGCGCCGGCCAGGGCGCGGGCCACCGAGTCAACATCGCCCAGACCCGCAACTTCGACGAAGATCGCGGGGGCGGTCGCCTGTGTAGAACGGCCTTCCCAAACGCGGGCAGCCTCGATCGCAAGGCGGGTCTTGCCAATTCCCCCCATCCCGGTCAGCGTCACCAGGCGGCGCGTCGAATCGCCGAGGCGCTCGACGACGTCCTCAATCTCGCGGGCCCGGCCGATGAAGGTGGTCGTGGGCGCAGGCAATGAAATGGGGATGGCGGGTCTGGCGGGCGCGCTCGCGCCCAGATCGGCGGCCCGAATGCGCTCGGCGGTTGCGCGCAGCTCGGCCGAGGGTTCGATGCCGAGCGCCTCGGCCAATACTCGCCGGCAATCCTCGTACTGGCGCAACGCTTCGGCCCGCTGGCGATTCGCGGCATACAGCCCGATGGCCAGCCGGTGGGACGCCTCGCGCAACGGATCAAGCGCAATCAGGCGGCGCGCGGCCGTGATCGCCCCGGCCATTTGACCCATGGCCCGCATTTGCTCGGCCGCGTCGCGCAGAAGGCCCATGGCGCGCAACCGGCATTGCTCGCGCCGTTCAAGGACCCACTCCTCGTACTGGGGCGCGTCGCGCAACGGCAAATCGGCCAGGAACTCGCCGATGTAGATACCTGCCCCGCGCGACCCAACCTGGGCAGCCGGGTTCAGAAGCTCGGCCACATCCAGACGATGTGGCTGAGACACATCAAAGGCGACCTGCTGGCGACCGATGACAAGATGCGCGCCCACCCCGGACTCGCGCAGTT
>JBKJQK010000551.1:0-11195 GCA_046594095.1 Anaerolineae bacterium
GTCGAAATGGTTGGCAATTGTACGTTGTTCGCGCTTCAGGATGGGAACAATCTCGCGTGGCAGGACATTCAGCAAGAGCGCCTCCGATCGTTCCTGGAAAATATTCTTCTGTCCGACAAAGTATGAAACCATGAAGAACACGAGCGAACCCACTGCAAGGAAGTTAATGACGAAGAATATCAGCGCCAACCCGGGCGGCAGATTGTTGTCAAGGCGCACATAGGGTTGCAGAAACCCGCTCACGACAACCAGGCCAAGAAACGCCGCAAACCAGCGGGGCGCCAGACGGGCATCGTCAAATAATAACGCTCCCAGAGGACAAATGAGGGCCCACAAGATCACGGCGCTACCATTGACAAACCCGCCCAGCGTTGCCATCAAGAAGAAGGGCAGCAACAGAATCAAGGCAAGCTGGCTGAAGCAAAAGAGGCGGAACCTTCGCGCAGATCCGAAGTAGGCAATGCTTAGTAGTGAGATAACGGAGTAGGCGAGAGGAATTGCTCCCGCCAACGGCTCACCGAACAAGAAATACATCAGGCCCCAGGCCGCTCCTGCAACGGCGAATGGCAGCGCGCAAATCACGAGCAGCGATTTCTTGAGCTGCAGGTCATCGTCGTCATTGGGGTCGGACCCAATGAGGGCAACCTGCTTTACGCGTGCTTCAAACCATCGTCTCATCAGCTGATGGACTCTCCTGATTGCCCAACTTTACTCCCGATACCCGTTTTCACCCCGCTCTCACCCCCGCGCCTATAATCCTTAAGCGTATATGGACCTCTTTGCCACCCTCCTTTTCCCAATCCTGATCTTCATCATCCTGCTCGGACCGTTGATGTTTGTCCACGAGCTGGGCCATTTCCTGGCCGCAAAGCGGGCCGGCATCCGGGTCGAGGAATTCGGGATGGGCTTCCCACCGCGCGCGTTGACCCTGTTCAAACGCGGCGAGACCACCTACACCCTCAACTGGCTTCCCATCGGCGCGTTCGTCAAGATGACCGGCGAGGACGGGGCCGAGGTCGTCGATCCGCGCAGCTTCGGCGCCCAGCCCAAGCGCTGGCGCTTCATCGTCCTGCTGGCCGGGCCGGTGATGAACTTCCTGTTTGCCATACCGGTCCTCTTTCTGGCCTATCTACTGCTCTACGCGCAGCCGGTCGCGATCCAGAATCGCGTCACGGTCACGCCCGGCAGCAACGCCGAGAAACTTGGGATGCGCAACGGCGACATCATCCTGACCGCCAATGGCGTGGATGCCTCAGAGTATTTGCTTCCAAAGGACACGCCGGCCAGCATCAGCAAGGCCGACTTCGAGCGCCTGCGCCGGCCGGCGGCCGCCGAGACCGTCCTGCGCGCCCAGGCCGTCGCGTCAATCGGCAAGCCCTTCCGGGTGACCGTGCTGCGCGACGAGGGTGGGGTCAAGCGCGAGGTCGAGTTGGTCGGATCGCTGCCGGCCGACGCGGATCTGAAAGTGCCGCTCGGGGTGAGCCTGGAGGCCCAGTTGCTGCGCTCCACCCGAATCGCCTTGACGGTCGGCGAGGCGGGAAACCAGATGACCCTGGATCTGGGACGGGCCCTGGGTGCCATGGTATCGGTGCCCCTCGACGTCCTGAGCGGAAAGCTTCCTGCCGAGGTCGCCCGACCGGTCGGACCCATCGGCATCACCCAGATCGGGGTGTCGTTATGGCAGCAAGGTCCCTTCCCGTTTGTCCAGTTCGCCGGCTTGCTGAGCGTCCTGATCGGCATCTCGAATCTGCTGCCCATCCCCGCCCTCGATGGAGGCCGGATCCTCTTCATCATCGTAGAGTGGATCCGCGGCCGGCGGGTCGATCCGGTTCGCGAGCAGTGGATTCATGCCATGGGGATGGTCTTCGTCCTCGCTCTGGCCGCCGTGATCGCCCTGATGGACATCATTCGGCCTATTCGCCTACCATAGTTGTGCACTCTCCTTCTCCGCTCCTTTTGAAAGACCGATACAGCAGAAGAGTAGGAGAAGGAGAGAAATGGGTGGACTTGCGGTCCTGCGAGTTAGGTTGATCGGTTCGCGGAAAGCGCTTCGTTCGATTCCTTTCTTTCTCCCCTTCTTCTGAAAGATCGGTCCATCAGGTGAAAGGGGGATTGGGGGAAAAGAGGTCTGCGACAATTGGACCCATGCCTGAGAAAGCCCGTAAGCCAGCCACCCACGCCGAAGCGCTTACTTCCCTTGCCGCGCCCGAGGCCATGCCCAAGCGCGCGCTCAAAGCGCTCAGCGATCTCGATGAAATTCAGCTTACCGACACGCTCCAGGTCTGGCGCGACCTGCCCGACAATCGGCGGGCCGATGTCGCTGAGCAATTAAACAAGTTGCTGGACGAGGATATCGAGGTCGAGTACAGCGCCCTGTTTCGAGCCCTGCTCGCCGACGAGGATCCCAGGGTGCGCCTGGCGGCCATCGAGGGCCTCGATGTTGACGAGAACGTGGCCAACGTCGATCCGCTGGTGCGCCTGATGCGCCTTGACGCATCAGAGGACGTTCGCGCCGCGGCCGCGCACTCCCTTGGCGCCTACCTGGCCCTGGCTGAGTTGGGCAAGCTCAGCGCCAAGCGCCGCGACACGGTGTATTCGGCCCTCACCGGCGTATGGCTCTCCGAGCGCGAGTTTACCGATGTGCGCCGAAGCGCGCTCGAATCGCTCGGCTATGTCAGCAACCCGGCCGTTGAGACCCTGGTCGCCGACGCGTACCAGTCCGAAGACGATGACGTTCGAATCAGCGCGGTCACCGCGATGGGGCACAGCAGCGACAATCAGTATCTGGACATTGTGCTCAAAGAACTCCTGAGCGTGAATGAAGACATGCGGGTCGCGGCCGCGGCCGCGTGCGGCGAGATCGAGATTCCCGAAGCGGTCACCCTGCTGTCGACGCTGATTGACCGGGATGACGCCATGGCCCCCCGCCTGGCCGCAATCGATGCCCTGTCGTTTATCAGCACCCAGGAGGCCCAGCGCGCGCTCGAGCGGGCCGCTGCGTCGGAAGAAGAGGAGATTGCCGAGGCAGCCGAGGAAGCCCTTGACGCCTGGGAAGCCCTCAACGGCGACATCGACATGCCGGCGTTTGATGCGTGATCGATCGGCTTCAGCGCGGGCTGGCAGCGGCGGCGGCGGTGTTCCGGATAGAGCGCAATCCGCCTTCGCCGAACAGCGGCTCGATGATTCCATCCCGATCGCGATCGTCGCCCTCCAGGGCAGCTTTGAGTTGGTCGCGCAGGGCCGGAATCAGCCGAAGCAGTTCCGTTTGCGTGTCCGCGACAGCCATCCGAGAAGCCGTGGCTGATGCCGCGTCGATGAGTTCGAGCGTGCGGGTGGCATTGGCGCCGAACTGGATCGCGTAGAAATTGGCCGGCGCGCTCGGGGCTGCTTCGAGCGCCCGCTCAATATATCCGGCCACGCCGACGCCGTCGCCAGGGTTTTCGATCCTCCCGTCGCCGTTCCGGTCGCCAAAGCGCTTGCCCGCGGCGCCCTCAAGGATGTTTGTGATGTGTTCACCGTGCTGGCGGCTCTCGGCCACGTTGCCCGATACGAGCGAGCGCTCCATGAATCCCAGATGTTGAGCGGCGATCAGATACTGGCCCTCCCCCTGTGATAACACGCCCGTAGTAGGGCGGACCAGCGCCGAAAACGATGAGATTACAAGGGCCGGGACATTGGACGTGTCCGCCGCCGGGAGCTTTGGATACGCCGCGCCGCGAAGCAACGGCACATCGGTCGCGTTCGGCAGCCGGGCGGCGGCGCTCGCGATTTTCGTCCCGCCCCCCGCTCCGCTCGATAGCGTCTTGAACAGGGCAGCCCCCTGATCGGCGAACTTCGCGCCATCGGCGACTTTGTCCACCGACAGCACTTTTACCGCCAGACCGATCGTCTCCTGAAGGATGGAGGTGACTTCGTCAAAGGCCGCCCGAGTGTCATCGGGCGCGCGGCCGCGCAGGTTCACGACGTGCGTCTTGACTCCTATGTCATCACCGGGGTTTTCCGCCACCCCGTTCCGGTCGAGATCGCCAAACAGGGGGCCCGACTTGCCCTCGATGATGTTCACGGCATGTTCGGCATGGCGTCGCATTTCGCGCAGGTCGCCGGCTTGAATCGCGCGCTGCAACAATCCCTGATGCTCGACGGCGATCGCGAGTTGCTCTTCGGCTACCGCGAGGCCGCCCTTGGGGTCGGCGACCGTGGTTCCACCTGCCGTGGCCTTCAAGGCGGCTGCAGTATCGCGACTGGCGGCCGCGACAAACGCAACGCGTGAAGATGGCTGCTTTGCCAGCGGATCGGTTTCATAGGTGATGATGGCCTGGGCCAGGCCTTCACGCGATTCGATGGGCAGCGCCAGGGTCTGGCGAATGCGCGCGTTCTCGACCGTGAGCGCGCCCATGCGCTGAAGGGCCGGGCTGGCGCCCGACCACAGAACGTAGCGGGTGCCGCTCACCGGTTGGGCGACGTTGTCCAGCCGGACGAGGACGGACCCTGGGCTTGGTCCGACGACTGTCCCGATTCGCAGCTCACCGTATCTTGGCTCTGCCGCGCCGGGCGCCGATGTCGCGGCGGGCGTGGGCACCGCCACAGACGCGAGCGGGGCGAGCGAAGGCGCAGTCGCGGGAATTGCGGTTGTCGATGCCGCCGCCAGCGTCGCTTCCGGCGGCGCAGTGGGCGCGGGGGTTCCCCGGAGAAATACGACGGTGACGCCGATGAGGACGAGTCCGCCCGCCCCGGCGACGAGGGCAAGCCGAGCCGGATGCCGCGCGCGCCCCACGGACCTGGATGGAAGGTTGGCTACGCCGGGCGCAGACACGTCAGCCGGAATGGGCGGCGGGAGAACTCCTTGATTGGCCGGCATTGCGCGTGGCGCTGAACCTGCCGCGTCCGGCACGGAGGCGGGCGTCTCTGGCAAGGTCGCCGCATCGCCAGCATTCGGATCATCCGCTGGACTCACGGTCAGACTTGCCGCAAAGGCTTCGGCGATCGCGCGGGCGGTCGCCGGTCGGTCGCCCGGTTGTTTGGCGAGCGCCTGCGCAAGGATCACGGCTGTACTCGGCGACACCCGCGGGTTGATTGTCCGGGCATCGGGTGGCGTCTCGGTCACGTGCATCATCATCACGGCCGAGGCGCTCGTCCCCTTGAATGGCGGACGTCCCGTGACCATCTCATACAGGACGACGCCGAGGGAATAGATGTCGCTGCGGGGCTCAACCAGTTTGCCCGCTGCTTGTTCCGGCGACATATAGGCGGCCGTGCCGATCGTGCTGTCGGGCAGGCTGATCTGTTGGGCGTTGGCTGATTCGTCGATTATCTTGGCAATCCCAAAGTCCGTCAGCCACGTGCCGCCGTCCACCGATAGCAGAATGTTCCCCGGCTTGATATCTCGATGGATGACGCCTTTGCCGTGCGCGGTATCGAGCGCGCCGGCGACGGCGCTCAGGATCCGGGCCGCTTCGTCAAACGGAAGTCCGCGCTGGCCCGACTGCCTGCGTTCGGCGAGCCGTTCCCGCAGAGAGTTTCCGCTGATCAACGGCATGACCATGTAGGGTGGGGAATGCTCGCCGTCAAAATCATAGACGGGCACGATGTTCGGGTGATCGAGTTGGGCGATGATTCGCGCCTCGCGCGCGAAGCGCGCTCCAAAGGTGGCGTCCGCGGCGAGGTGGGCGTGGACGGCCTTGATCGCAACGAGGCGGTTGAGCGCCGGGTCTCGAGCAACGAAGACCTCGCCCATGCCTCCGGTCCCGATGGTCCGGATGACCTCATACTTGCCAAACGTGCGCGATGTCATGCGGCAATTTTGCCCAATTCGAACTTGAGACGCATCTTCACGTCGTTGTCGGCATACAGTGCCCCGTGCCGCTGCCGCACCGGGTGCACCTGCGAGCCTGGCAGAACCCCGCTCCATTCCGGGATTGTGTCGTCGCCAAGATCCTCGGTGGAGAATCTAACGTCTATCCACGCGCCCCGGGCATCGCGTTGGACGAGCAGTCTTGTATGCGTCTTGATGCCATAACCGAAAATGGACACGGTTGGAACGCTCATGCTCGAACCGAGTTCAGTTCTGAAAGCGCGGGCGGTGCGCAACATGGCGGCGTCGCGGCCATCGAGCCAGTTTTCATCCTCGTAAACCAGCACTGGCTTGCCTGAACCATCCCGAACGCAATCCGTGGTCGGCAACAACTGATACGAGGAAGAGAAGGACGACACCACGTCCCGAAGTTTGTCACCCAGCAGTCCGAATGGCAACATGCCCCGCCCGGTCAGAATCGCCATTGCAATTTTGGGCACTCCGGCATGGGGTCCACCCATGAGCATGAGATTGCCCACCTTGCGGTTCCCGCCAAGCCGTTCGACGTAGTAGCGGCTCACCAAACAGCCCATGCTGTGTCCGATCAAGGTGATTGGCCCGCAGGCATCCGGCACGCGGGCCTGCCAGTCGTCCACGAGGCGGGCCAACGTCTTGGCAGACTCGCGGTTATCCTGGCGCCAGTCATACGGCGCCTCCAGCAAATTCTTTCCGCGCTCATATCCCAGGCTTTCGACCAGGTAATCTCCAAGCCGGTCGTATTTCTCCTGTGTGATGAGGTTCGGCACAATGACGACTTCGCCTACGATGCCGCGCGCTTCCATGGGCACATCACTCCGATACTTCTGTGGTTCGCGAAGCAGCCTGGGGATATTGGGCCAAAACCGCTCGCCGCCGCGCCACAACTCGGAACCCATGAAACCGGGCACAAAAACAACCGGTCGCAGCAGGGCGTGCGGCGCGCGCGACTCACCGACAATCGTCAAGTCCTCGTTCTCAAATGCGGCCTTGAACAGAAATGTCGCCGGCCCGATTCGGAAGGCGTCGCCATCCTCCAACATCCGTTCCTCGATGCGCTGGACGCCCAGCCATGTTCCGTTCGTGCTGCCGACGTCACGGAGCAGGAAACCGCCCGACTGGCGTTCGATCCGCGCGTGACGGCGCGTCATCTGCGGAGCCTCGATGCAAATGTCGTTGTCGGCCGATCGGCCAATCGTGACCGTGTCGCGGGTGAGTTCGATTTCCCAGGTGCGGCCGGCTGTATGGATCGCCAGACGCGGCACCGACGTATCGTTCATCGCCATCGCCAGGCTCGCATCCGCGATGGTCCGCTCAAGCTGGGCGTCGTTGTCGATAATGGTGACGTCCAGATTCTCGGCCGGCTCAGCCGCCGCCTCGTAGGCCAGCTCGCACGCGCCAATGGCGATCACGTCGCCGGGCTTGAGCGCCGCCCGCGACGCGCCGACGCCGTTCAGGCGCGTGCCGTTCGCCGACCCAAGGTCAATCAGCATGAACCCATCAGGGCCATTCTTGATCTCGGCATGTTGGCGGGATGCCTTCGGATCGGCAAGAACGATGTCGTTATGCGCGCCACGGCCGATCATCATGGTGGGTTTGCCCAGCTCAAATTCCTGGCGCTGACCCGCAGCCGAACTGAGGATGAGCTTGCCGGTGAGTGCCATTTGCCGAAGGATTATAAGGGTAGATGCCGGCGGAGGGATCGGGCAGCTCCGTTTGCGCGGGTCGTTATGATAGGCGCCACGAGGCAACCGGTCCGCCTCTGATACATGCCTGACGATCCCGCACTTTCCAACGATTCAAGGCTCAAAGCAAGAGGCGCAAGGCGCACGGCCGCATTCGCCCTTGCCTGTCTTGCCGTCTTCGCCACTCTCGCCATCGCCGCGCGCGACGCCGGCCAGGCTGAGGCGCTCGCCGTGTCCACCCGCTTCCCCGAGCCGGTGCGGAACGCCGAGACGCTTCGGTTGGGCGTCAACGCCATGCTTGAGCAATACGACGACGCAACGCTCGAACGGCGCTTGAGCGACCTCCGGGCCATCGGCGTCCGGCACGTCCGCCAGGAATTTCGATGGAGCGACATCGAAGCGGCCCGCGGCGTCTACGACTGGCTGAACGCAGACCAGATCATCGCCGCGGCGCGCCGCTACGACATCCAGGTTATGGCCGTCCTGTGGACGACGCCCGTGTGGGCGCGCGGGCCAAGCGGATCGGCTGCCTTCCCGCCCGGCGAGACCGCTCCGCCAGCCGACCCCGGCGATTTTGCTGCTTTCGCCGGCGCCTTTGCCCGCCGATATGCGACTGCCGGTTGCGATGCGACTCGGTCCGGCTGCGCGATCCTGGCCTATCAGATTTGGGATGAGCCCAATCTTTCGGGCGCATGGGGCAACGCACTGATCAACCCGGCCGACTATTTGCGCCTGCTCACAGCCGCCCGCGGGGAAATCCGGGCCGCCGACAGTCAGGCCATCATTGCACTGGCGGCCCTGGCCCCGACCGTTGAGCAAAACCAGGTCAATCTGGCCCCGCAAACCTATCTGCGCCGAATCTACGAACTGGGGGGCCACGATGCCTTCGACGTTGCGGCCGCCAAGCCGTATGGCTTCGAACGCCCGCCCGCCGATCATGGCGTTGACCCGGGCGCGCTCAACTTCTCGCACATCCTGCTCATGCGGCGCGAGATGGAGTTGCACAACGAGGCGGGCAAATCCATCTGGATCACCCAGTTCGGTTGGAACGCGCTGCCGGACGGCTGGTCCGGCGGCAAATCGGTCTGGGGCGGCGTGAGCGGCGAGGTCCAGGCTGCCTACACCTACGACGCGGTTGTCCGGGCCGCGGCCGAATGGCCGTGGCTCGGCGGGATGTATCTTGAAAACCTGCAGCCCCGCGGCGGGCCCCAGTCCGCTATAGATCCGCGCTGGGGGTTCGCGCTGCTCAACCCGGATGGGTCGCCCCGCCCGCTCT
This sequence comes from Anaerolineae bacterium, assembly GCA_046594095.1. Classification (GTDB taxonomy): domain Bacteria; phylum Chloroflexota; class Anaerolineae; order J036; family Brachytrichaceae; genus Brachythrix. The sequence continues at coordinate 8,789 of JBKJQK010000551.1, forward strand.
GGGCAACATGGCAGGGCGCGATCGCGGACCTGGGCGCCGGCCGTGTCCCCACCCCGCGCGGCCAGTCCTTTGCGATCCCGCCCAACGCCCGACCCCGAGACAGCGCGATACTGCCCGCCGCGTTCGCGCCAAACCCGCGGGCAGATTTTTCGCCCGGCTGGCGTTTCGGCGCGCTGGGGGCCGACGTCCCCGACCGGCCCGACGCGCGGGTGAGCGTCCACTTCACGGGCGACGACTTCGCCCTGATTGTCAAACGGGGCGAGTACCGCTTCCGGGCCTATGTGTATGTGACCGTCGACGGCAAGCCGGCCAACCTCTTGCCGCGGGATGTGACTGGACCCAATCAGGGCGCCTATCTGACCCTGACCTCGGCCCGCAACGTGCCCTGGATCGAGACCATACCGGTCGCCAGTGGTCTGGGCCCGGGTGAGCACGTGGCCGAAATCCTCGCCGACGGCGGCTGGGGCCAGTGGACGATGCAGGGCTGGTCGAGCCGCCCCGCCCCGACATCCGTCGACTACGCTTTGCTGGCATGGATCTTTGCGACGTTGGCGGGCCTGGCCGCGATTGGCCTGTGGCGCTTCGCCCCGTCCGCCAATCTGCCTGAGCTCGCCCGCTTGCTTGCAACCCGGATTGCGTCCGCCCGTGGGGTGGCCTGGCAGGCGTTCGCGGCCGGGTTGGCGCTCTGGGCGACGGCCGGGCTGAGCTGGGCGCAGGACGCGGCCGGCGCGTATCGCAGCCTGGGCACACCCGCGAATGTTGTCTTAACCGGCGGCGCATCCGCCCTGGCCTTCTGGGCCCCGGTCTTTATTCTGAGCCTGGTTGCGCTGGCGGCCCTGTTCGGGCTGATCTGGCTGCGCCTCGACATCGGGCTTGCCCTGGCGGCCTTCTTTGCCCCTTTCTATCTCGTCCCGCAGCGGCTGTTTGAACGGGCCTTCTCGATGGCTGAGCTGATCACCCTGATGTGCGTCGCCCGCTGGCTATTCGGCGTCGCAATTCAGATGGCGCGCGCCCGGCGGGCAAGGCGGGCGGGCGCCCCCGCGACACCCTTCAGGCCGACGCTCCTGGATGCCGGCGTTCTTGCCCTGGTTGGCGCCTCCCTGCTGTCATCGCTCCTGGCCGACTTCAAGGTCGAGGCTTTCCGCGAATGGCGAATCGTCCTGGTCGAACCCGCCCTGCTGTATCTCATGCTCCGCACCGCGCCGCTGAACGCGGGTCAGCGCAATGGCATTGGGGCGGCCCTGGCCGCGGGCGGGATCGGGGTCGCGGTTGTGGGGCTGGCCAATTACACCCAGGGCATCCGCTTCGAGGCCGAGTTCGGCCTGCCCAGAATCCGAAGCGTGTATGGCTCGGCCAACAATGACGCGTTGTATCTCGAGCGGATCTGGGCGATCCTGGCCGCTGGAATCGTCTTTGGACGTTGGACGATCAGGTCGGCGCAGCTGCCCGGGAAGCGCGCCGCAACTGCGCCGTGGCGGGGCGCCGCAGCTCGCCTTGGGGCAATCGCCGGGTTCGCGGCGGTGACGGCCGCCCTGGCCCTTACCCAATCCCGCGGGGCGCTCCTGTTCGGCTTGCCCGCGGCGCTGGTGGCCATGTGCTTCGCGGCGGGCGGCCGCTGGCGCTGGTTGGGCGCCGGCCTGCTGGCGGTCACGGTGGCCGGCGCGACATTGCTCCTCAGCGGCGCGGCTGCCTCATTTTTGCAAAACACCCGATTCGCGGCCGCGCTAAACCTGAGCGCCGGCTCCGGCTTCATTCGACTGAATCTGTGGCAGAGCGCGCTCGCAATGTGGCGCGATCATCCCTTGCTCGGCGTGGGCCCCGACAACTTCCTGTATGCCTACCGCAGTTTCTACATCCTTCCGGCAGCCTGGAAGGAACCCGAACTGTCGCATGCCCATAACCTGCTCCTCGATCCGCTGGCCCGCCTGGGCGTTGTGGGGGCGCTTGCCCTGGCGGCGATGGCGGCCGGTTTTATTAGGCGGGTTAGGCGAGCTCTGGCCTCCGGAGTAAATCGCGCCCTCGTCATTGGCGCGTTGGGGCTCGCCGCGGCGGCCGCGGCGCATGGGCTTGTCGATCACTCATTTTTCCTTCCCGACCTGGCCAGCGCATTCATGATCGCGGCAGGGCTCGTTGCGGGAACGGATCGATCGGAGTGACGCGACGGCGGTAGCCGGGCATAAAATACCGGCATGCGAAAACTACGACTATCCGTTCCCGCATTTATCGCCGCATTCGCCCTGGCCATGTCGGCGTGCGGTGGCGTGTCGACGGCTGGCGCTGCGGCTCCAGCCGGCCAGCTTGGCGCCGAAGGGGTATGGGTTCGCAGATCCGCCTCCGGACAGAACAGCGCCATTTACCTGACCCTGAAGAACGGCCCGACTGAGGACACCCTCGTCCAGGCTTCAAC
>JBKJQK010000160.1:0-8355 GCA_046594095.1 Anaerolineae bacterium
TAACATTGAGAACAACTTGAGCGTGGAGGGTAAGTTAATGGCCGATCTATTCAGCAAAGTCGCAAGGGATCCGACCATGCGCATGGTCCGGATGGGACATGAGCAGGGGATCTATCCGTACTTCAAACCGCTGTCCGAGACCGAAGGCACCGAAGTCGTCATCGACGGCCGGCGCCTGATCATGATCGGATCGAACAACTATCTGGGCCTGACGACGCACCCGAAAGTGCGCCAGGCCGCCATTGATGCGATCAATCGCTACGGCACCTCATGCACGGGCAGCCGCTTTTTGAACGGCACGCTCGAGTTGCACAAGGAACTGGAGCGGCGCCTGGCCAAGTTCATGGGCAAGGAAGCAGCTCTGATTTTTGGCACGGGTTACCAGGCCAACCTGGGCGCGCTCACCTCGATGCTGGGCAAGGACGACATCGCCATCGCGGACAAGGAAATCCACGCGTCGCTGGTCGACGCGCTGCAGATGTCGGGAAGCCGGCTCAAGCGCTATAAGCACAACGATATGGAGGACCTCGAGCGCGTGCTCAAGGACCTCGCCGCCGATGCCCCCGACGCGGGCAAGCTGATCGTGGTGGACGGGGTGTATTCGATGGGCGGCGACCTCGCGCCGCTGCCTGACATCATCGCCCTGGCCAAGCGCTATGGCGCGCGTTTCTTCGTCGATGACGCGCACGGGATCGGGGTGATGGGCGCGGGCGGGCGCGGCACGCACTTCCACTTTGACTGCGTCGACGACGTGGACCTCGTGATGGGGACGTTCAGCAAGTCCTTCGCATCGCTCGGCGGCGTCATCGCCGGGAGCCGGGATGTCATCGACTTCATCCAGCACCACGCTCGGTCGCTGATGTTCTCGGCCTCCATGCCGCCGGCCAATGTGGCCACGGTCCTGGCCTGCCTCGACATCATCGAGGCGGATCCGAGCTATGTGACCCGGGTGCACACCCAGTCGGGCAAAGTCCGGACGGCGTTGCGCGAAATGGGCTACAACTGCGGCGCCAGCGTCACGCCCATCGTGCCAGTTTTTATCGGCAGCGAGATGAACACGATCTTCGCCTGGAAGGCGTTCTTCGAGCATGGCGTGTATGTCAATCCGGTGTTGCCGCCCGGCGTCCCGCCGAACAAGAGCCTGCTGCGGACGAGCTACATGGCCTCGCATACCGACGATCAAGTCGCTCGAATCATCACCGCCTTCCACGAGGTGGGCCTGATGACCGGTTTGATTGAGGACAAAGCGCCCGCCGCGGTCTGACGCGAAGCGAAAAAGCGACGGGGCCGGCAGTTCACTGCCGGCCCCGTCCTTGTTTTTCGCGATCAGTCGATTTTCGACCAGATCTTGTTTTTTCCGTCCGGGGGGGCGACCTCAACATCACGGGCCTTGTTCAGATCGTCCATTGTGATGGCGTCATCCGGCAGGCGGATGTGGGTCTCGTCCCAACGCTCGGGTTTGATCGACAGGCGATCGCCTCGGAGCAGCGAGGCCACGCCTTCCTGGCCCGCCTCCACCCGCGCGGGCGGCACAAACTTCGTGCGTCTGGGCCGCTGGTAGTCGGTGGGCTGGGCGTAGCTGGTGATGTAGCCCTCGAAATTGCGCAGCACCACATGGTCGTGGCTCATGCTGATCAGATAGTTGGGCATGACCGGAAGCTTGCCGCCGCCGCCCGGGGCATCGACCACATAGGTGGGGATGGCGTAGCCGCTGGTGTGTCCGCGCAGGCTCTCCATGATCTCGAGACCGGCCGCCACGGTCGTTCGGAAGTGCCCGCTGCCCTGGACCAGATCGCACTGATACAGGTAGTACGGCCGCACCCGGATCTTGACCAGCTCGTGACACAGCTTCTTGATGGTGTCCGGGTGGTCGTTGACGCCGGCCAGCAATACGCTCTGGTTGCCAAGCGGAATCCCCGCGTCGGCGAGCTTGGCGCAGGCCTGCGCCAGCTCGGGCGTAATTTCGCTCGGGTGGTTGACGTGGATGTTCATCCACAGCGGATGGAACTTGCGGAGCATCTCGACGAACTCGTCGGTGATCCGCTGGGGCATGAAGACGGGCACCCGGCTGCCGATCCGAATGATCTCGATGTGGGGGATCTCGCGCAGGCGGCGGAGCAGGTCTTCCAGGACCTTGGGTGGGAGGGTGAGCGGGTCTCCGCCGCTCAAGAGCACATCCCGGACCTGGGGCGAGCGCTTGAGATACTCGATCTGCTGATCGTGATGGCGTTTATTGAACATGGCATGCGGATCGCCCACGATCCGGCTGCGCGTGCAATATCGGCAATAGCTGGCGCACTGGGTAGTCACCAGCATCAGGACCCGGTCCGGATAGCGGTGCACCAGGCCGGGCACCGGCGAATGGGCGTCCTCGGACAGGGAATCGGCCATCATGCTGTCGAAGGCCTCCAGTTCGCGGGCGCGCGGAATGACTTGCAGGCGGATGGGACAGTCCGGATCGTCGGGGTCAATCAACGATGCGAAATAGGGCGTCACGTCGACGCGAAACTTGCCCTCGGCCTGGAGCCCCTGGATTTCCTCGGGGGTGAGGCGGATGATTTGCGAGAGCTCATCGACGCTGTTCATGCGGTGGCTGAGTTGCCAGCGCCAGTCATTCCATTGCTCGTCCGGGACGTTTGCCCAAAAATCGGGGCGGGGGGAGCTGCCCTGGGGCAGCCTGGATGGGTGGGTGGACATGATGTATCCGCCGAAGCAGATGATTTTAGAGCGTTATTTCTCCCTGAGATTTTACGCGCCGCGAAAAGCGCGCGCGTATGAGATGCACCATATAGCACATCTCTCCCGATTGCGGAGGGTCGGGCCGTGTTAAATGACCTTAAAGTTGCTGATTTAAGGTGTGGCGGATAAAAATGCGCGGGCTACTTCACTTCTTTCCAGTCGCCGTCGATCACCGTGTCGGATCCGCCACCGCGCGGCCCCGGGCGATCGGCCCTGATGTTGGCCTCATGCTCGGCGACGACGTTCTGCGGCGCAAGGCGGATGAAGGTCTCGACACCGAGGATCAGCACGCCGAGGTCATCGACCTGGCCCAGAATCGGCACGAGATCGGGAAGAAGATCGGCCGGCCAAACGAGATAGAGCAATCCAGCGAACGGGACCGCCTTGAGATAGATCGGCACGCGCGCGTCGCCGATCAAGCGCGCGACCAGGCGCAGGCGATTGATGACCTGCATGATCAGGCCGGGGTTCGAGGCGCCAGGATTTGGAGTGTTTGCCATATCGATCTCATACTACGCGCGCGTGGCGGTGGAGTTGCATATTTTAGCCATTAGCCTTTGGCCATTAGCCTTTAGCCATGAGCTTTGAGCTCAAGGCTCAGGGCTAGTGGCTACAAGCTAATGGCCAAAGGCTAATGGCTAATGGCTTCTAATCCTTGAAAGCGATTGATCATCCCGGCCCGCTCCAAAATCCAGAGCGCCCGCGTCCGGCCGGTAAAAGTGGCCATCACCTTCGGAATGCCGAGCCGCTCCAATGACTCGAGCAGGGCGAGCAATCCGGGCTTGAGCGGCACCCCCAGCTCATGGAGTTCCTCGTCGGCCCGCCGATGGCGAAGAGCGTCGATGGCATCGATGGGCAGATCCGGGCCGTAAGCCTTGAGCATGATCTCCCGCGCGCCCTCAAGGGTTCGGCCGATCACCCGGGTGTACACGTCCGGAATGAACGGAAATCCGTATTCTCCGAGCGCATGTTGCCAGGCGCGCTGGGCGACGCGCTCGGTGTCAAACATGAGCCCGTCCATATCGAACAATACCGCGGCGGGAAGCATGTCCGGATTCTAAATCCGCCCGCCATCTGAGCGGAGGCTAATCGCCGGCTGAGTGCCCTACCAAAAATGGCCGGTTTGGTTTAAGCTATACACGTTTTCCCTGTGGCGCGCGGGCCACGGCAGCGCATCCCCTCGAGCTCCCCCGCGCGGGCGCACAAACGGAGACTTATGACGAACGCTAATCCGAACATCGCGGTACAACAGCTGGGCCAGTCGTTCTGGTACGACAATATTCAGCGCGGCCTGATCGCCAGTGGCGAGCTCAGAAAGCTGATCGATGACTTTGGTGTCCTGGGCATCACCTCGAACCCGTCGATTTTCGAGAAGGCGATTACGCAGAGCAGTGACTACGACCCCCAGATGATCGATCTGGCCGCCGGGCCGGGCGACACCAAGGCAGTCTACGAACGGCTTGCCATCCGGGATATCCAGGCCGCCGCGGACCTGCTCCAGCCGGTGTTCGAGCGGACCCTTGGGCGGGATGGCTATATCAGCCTGGAGGTTTCTCCGGATCTTGCCCGCGATATGCGCGGCACCCTGGATGAGGCCCGCCGGTTGTTCAAGACCGTCGACCGGCACAACCTGATGATCAAGGTTCCGGCGACGCCCGAGTGCATTCCAGCGGTCGAACAGTTGATCGGCGAGGGGATCAATGTCAACGTCACGCTCATCTTCTCGCTGGATGGTTACGAGCGGGTGGCCCGGGCTTACCTCGCCGGACTGACCCAACGCGCGAAGAAAGGCCTCCCGGTCACGGTCGCTTCGGTCGCCTCGTTTTTTGTAAGCCGGGTCGACGCTCTGGTCGACAAGCTGTTGGACGAGAAGATTGCGGCGGCAGAGGACGCCCGCTCCCGGACAGCCCTGCAGGCGCTCCGGCACAAGGCCGCGATTGCGAACGCCCGCCTGGCTTATGAGCTGTATGAGCGGCTGTTCAGTGGCCCGGAATGGCAGGCCCTGGCCGCCAAAGGCGCCCGATCGCAGCGGGTGTTGTGGGCAAGCACCAGCACGAAGAGCGCTGATCTGCCCGACACCTATTACGCCGACGCCCTCATCGGCGCGGAGACCGTGAATACCCTGGCCCCCGCGACGCTCAAGGCTTTCCGCGACCACGGGCGGGTCGCGCTGACTCTCAAGCACGACGTCAAGGGCGCCCGGGCGATCCTGGCGGGGCTCGAGCGGGCGGGCATTTCGATGCCCCAGGTCTGGCAGAAACTTCAGGATGACGGCGTGCAGTTGTTCGCCGACGCGTTTCACGGATTGCTGCGCGGGATCGAGCGAAAGCGGCGGGCCGTGCTCGCGCGCGGAACGGCCGTGGGTGTGGATACTGCACTCGGCTTTGTCGATGAGCTGGTCAAGCTGAAAGCCGCCAGCCGGGTGTGGAACCGCGATCCCGGCCTCTGGACGAGCGAACCCGAGCACATCAAGGTCATCGCCAACCGGCTGGGCTGGCTCACCTCAATTGATCAGATGCAGGCCGCCAGCGCGGAATTAAAGGCGTTCGCCGATGAGATTCGGGCGCAAGGCATCGCCCATGCGGTTGTGTTGGGGATGGGCGGGAGTTCGCTGGCCCCTGAGATGTTCCGTTCGATTTTTGGGCAGGCCGTGGCGGACGAGGGCTGGCCCATCACCCTTCACGTGCTGGACACGACCGATCCGGAGACGATCCGGGCTCTGGACGCGCGGATTGATCTGCGGCGCACCCTCTTCATCGTGGCGAGCAAATCGGGCGGCACGCAAGAGGTGACGTCCTTCTACGAGTACTACCGGGCCCGGTTGGACGCCCTGCTTCGCGATGACGCGGGCCGCCACTTTGTGGCCATCACCGATGACGGGACCAAGCTGCAGTCGCTGGCGGTGGATGAGAAATTCCGGCGGACCTTTGTGAATACGGGCGACATCGGCGGGCGCTATTCGGCGCTGTCCTATTTCGGGCTTGTGCCGGCCGCGTTGGCGGGTGTGGATGTGTCGTTGCTCCTGAGCCGGGCGGCGGAGATGGCGGAGTGGTGCAAGCCCGACAGCTCGGTCAATCCAGGCCTGTATCTTGGCGCGCTTTTGGGCGGAATGGCGCTGGCCGGGCGCGACAAGCTCGTCTTTCTTAACACTCCGGCGATCGCGGCCTTTGGGGCCTGGGTCGAACAGCTTATCGCCGAGAGCACGGGCAAGCAGGGGCGGGGGATTGTGCCGGTCGTCGACGACATGATCAACCTGAAGAACGTAACGGAATTAAGCAAGGACCGGGTCTACGCCCACATCCGGCTGGGAAAGGACACCACCTACGACCGGCTCGCTTCCCAGGTCCGCCGGGCGGGTTTGCCGCTGATCAACATCAGTCTGGCCGACGCGTATGATCTCGGGGCCGAGATCTTCCGCTGGGAATTCGCCACAGCCATTGCCGGGGTCGCTCTCGGCGTGGATCCTTTCGACGAGCCGAACGTGATTGAGAGCAAGAACAACACCAAGCGCCTGCTGGATGAATTCGAGGCCGAGGGAATTTTCGGCGCGGAGGCGACCAGCCGGAGCGCAAACAGCCAGCTCGGAAAACATACCCGCAGCGCGCGCGAGGGTGACTACATCGCCATCCAGGCGTATGTCCCGTATGACGCCAAGACGGCGGATCTGCTGCTCAAGTTGCGCGCAGCGGTGGGGGGTCGAACCAAGGCGCCCGTGACGCTGGGCTATGGCCCGCGATTCCTGCACAGCACGGGTCAGATGCACAAGGGCGGCCCCAATCGGGTCGTGGCCATCCAATTGACCTACGACGTGGAGGAAGACGTGCCCATTCCCGGCGAGCCCTTCACCTTTGGCACGCTCATCAGGGCGCAGGCTCTGGGTGATTTTGAAGCGCTCAAGTCGCACGATCGGCGGGCGGTGCGCATTCATCTGGGCGGCGACGTGGCGGCGGGCCTGCGCAAAGCCATTCGGGCCCTGCGCGGAAATGCGCGGGCGGCCCGCAAGACCGGCGCGCCACTGGCGCCTGCCGATCACACGGTCGAATCGTGACGGCCACGGGCCTGATCCAAACGTATTCGCGGCGCGGCGGGAATTCCGCCCGCCTTTGCGCGTCCGCGACATGCCGTTGCGGCGCTGACGCAATGAGGTTGACATGAAACTGGGTATCTTCGGACTGGGACGGATGGGGGCCAATATGGCCCGGCGCTGGCATCGCGAGGGGCACGCCGTGATCGTGTGCAATCGCAGCCCTGGCCCGATTGACGAATTGAAAGGCGAAGGACTGGCCGGCGTGTACACCCTGGAGGCGCTGGTCGCCGCCCTGCCCGCGCCCCGGGCGATCTGGGTGATGGTCCCGGCCGGCGATGCCACCGATGGCGCCATCACCAAGCTGCTCGGGCTGATGCAGCCGGGTGACGCCATCATCGACAGCGGAAACTCCAACTGGAAGGACAGCAAGCGCCACTATGCCGAGTGCAAAGCCAAAGGCATTGCGTTCATGGACCAGGGGACGAGTGGCGGTATCTGGGGCCTTGAGAATGGCTACTGTCTGATGATCGGCGGGGACCCGGACACATTTGCCCGCCTGGAGCCCGCCTTCGCCGCGCTTGCGCCGGACGGCAAGCACTACTTGTTGTGCGGGGCAGCCGGGGCTGGCCACTTCACCAAGATGGTCCACAATGGGATTGAGTACGGCATGATGCAGTCGTATGCCGAGGGCTTCGAGATTATGCAGAAGAGCGAGTTCGGGATGAACCTGCGCGACGTGGCGTGGGTATGGGGCAAGGGCAGCGTTGTCCGGTCGTGGCTGCAGGAACTGGCGATCAAGGCATTCGAAGAGGAGGGCAACGGGCTCGACAACATTCGCGGCTATGTGGAAGATTCCGGCGAGGGGCGCTGGACGATTCAGGCGGCCATCGATGAGAATGTCGCCGCGCCGGTGATTACCCTGTCGCTCTTCCAGCGTTTCATGTCGCGCCAGCCGGAATCATTCGCGGCCAAGGTCAACGCGGCTCTGCGCAAGCAGTTCGGCGGGCACGCGGTCAAGTCCAAGTAGCGTGACGCGCAGTGACGCGCAGTAGCGCGAGGCGAGACAAAACACTATGCGAATTCCAGACAACTGCGTGATGGTCATCTTCGGCGCGTCGGGCGACCTCACCCACCGCAAGCTGATCCCCGCCCTGTATAACCTGGCGGTCGATGGCCTGCTCCCCAAAAATTTCGCTGTGGTGGGGTTTGCCCGCAAGCCGAAGACGAACGCGTCGTTCCGCGAGGAGCTCCTGGAATCGGTCCGCGAGCACTCGCGGGCCAAGCCCGACGATGACGGAAAGTGGGCCCAGTTCGCCGGCCTGATGCACTACTGCCAAGGTGATTACTCGACACCGGCTGACTACGAGCGCCTGGACGAGATGTTGACCCAGATCGACACCGATCATGGCACGGATGGCAATCGGCTCTTCTACGTCGCCACGCCGCCCGAGGTGTATCCGGCCATTGCCGAGCACATCGGGCTGAGCCCGCTGGGCAAGCCGACTGGGCCGGGGAAATGGTCGCGCATCATTATCGAGAAACCCTTTGGCAACGACTTGAAGTCGGCCCGCGAGTTGAACCTGCACGTC
>JBKJQK010000542.1:0-3574 GCA_046594095.1 Anaerolineae bacterium
AAACGACGCAATCCGCAGGGTGGCCCGCGAAAGAGAGCTGCCTTTGATCGACTTCCATGCGGCCACCCGGGCCCTACCCAATTTCGGGCTGCTGGAAGAGGGGAACTTCGACTTTCACCTCAACCCGCCTGGGTCGGATCTTCACGTTCTTGCGACGCTCCAAATGCTGAACGCCATCATCCAATGAGCACGCCCCGACGGATGTTCTTGCCCCTGATCGCTGTTTTGTTGGCGGGCTGTTCGCCTGCGGCGACTACGCCGGCTGGGCCCGGACTTGCCTCTGCGACGCAGACGGCGGGCGCTGGGCCGACAATGTCGCCACCCACGGAGCGGCCGCCGACCGCGACACCTGCGCCGCGGACCGAGACACCTGCGCCGCCGACCGCGACACCTGCGCCGCCGACCGCGACACCTGCGCCGCCGACCGCCACACCTGCGCCGCCGATACCGACACTCGCGCCGCCGACCGCGACACTCGCGCCGCCGACCGCCACACTTGCGCCACAAACCGCGACGCTCGCGCCAGCCATCGCAGCCAACCCGACCGTGGCATCCCCAAACCTTGTCGCCGCTCCTACTGCCACACGCACGGCGGTGCTGGTTGCGAGCGTACCCGCCGCGTCGCAAGTCCTTCCCGGGGCCGCTCCGGTCCTGGGAGTGCTTCCCGTGATCACAGAGCGCCACAAGCAGATCTACCTGAACAGTGTTTCCGGCGGAAAGAATCTGCGCCTGTTCACCGTCGTTGGTGACTGCAATTCCCAGCCGTCCGTCTATGTCCGGCGGATGACGAACGGCGAGTTCGATATCGGCTCGCTCTCGCCCGGGCTGAGGGCCACCGCGGATTGGTTTGGCCAGTCGTTTTCTCGCATCAGTCTTGCGGCTGGGGGCGGATTCACCTCCGCGACCATGAATGACAAGGTCTGGGCGGATGGGGCGTTGTGCGGCACGACTCAGACACCCTTTGAATGCGAAGTCTGGGTCTCTCGGTCAAGTGTCGTCTTCATCCAGGTCGGCACCGGCGATCAGTACATCTGGAGGAGTTTTGAGGCAAACTACAGGCCGATGATCGAACACGCCTTGCGTAAGGGCGTGGTGCCCGTTCTGCTTACCAAGGCGGATGATCTGGAGACGCGCGATGGCGGGGCGCCGGCCCAATACATCAATGACATCGTGCGCCGCCTCGCCCGCGAGTATGGTGTGCCCTTGATCGATTTCTGGCTGGCGACCCGGTCGTTGCCAAATAACGGTCTTCTCGACGAAGGAGATCTTGACTTCCACCTCAGCCCGGCGGGAATGGACCTCCACATGTTGCTCACCCTTCAGGTGCTTGATGCGTTTCGGCGCTGATTTCACCCGCGATGGGCTTCGGTTCGCGGCATTCTCATTGTTGGCCCTCGCGCTGGCGACCTGCGCGCCCGCGCAGGCGGGGCCCATTCCGGCCGAGACGGTTGCGCCGACTCCGACCGTTGTCGCGGTCAACGCTCCGGTGGAGACGCCTGTGCCCGTAAGCCTGACGATCGCTCCCACACAATCGCCCACCGCGCTTCCGCCCACGCCGACGCCCGTGCCTGATTCCCCGACATCCGTTCGGCTGACCGATACGCCCATCCCGCCAACCGTTACTCCGATATCGACCAGCGCGCCGGGTCCGCGATTGCCGGCCAACACTGCCGTTCCGCCTACCGGCGCGCCCGAGCCTGCGATTCGCACCCCGCTTCCTCCGGCAACGGCCGCTGGCGTCCCGACTGCGCCCGCCGGCGTCGCCCCACTGGCGGGCAATACGGGAGGGACTCTTGCAGTGCCGGCTGGAACGATCGTTCTCTCCGGCCGTGAGCGGGCCCTGTATGCGGAGGCCATCGCCCGCGGCCGTAACGGCGGCACATTCGCCGTCGCGGGCGACAGCAACTCAGAGTGGTCAGGCTACCTCGGTCAGATCGCCAGTGGGGCGTTCGACCTAAGGTCGCGGCCCGTTTATGCCGCCGCCGCCGCCCGTTTCAGCGCGTCATTTCCGCGCCGCGGTGTCGCGATCGCAGGCGGGCTTCGCGCGGCGGACATGTTTGTCCCGGATTGGCCGGACAAACCGGTCCTGTGCGAACGCGCAGAGGGTCGCTTTGCCTGCGAGCTTCGGGTGACGCGGGCGTCCATCGTATTTATTCAGTTGGGAACGGGCGACCGCTTTGTTTGGACCGAATACGAGGGACACCTGCGGCGGATGATTGAACTTGCCCTCGCGTCCGGAGTATTGCCCGTTCTGGTGACCAAAGCGGACGACCTGGAATCATGGCAGGGTGGCGCGCCAATGGACCACATGAACTCCGTTGTGCGGCGGCTGGCGGGCGAATACCAGCTCCCATTGATCGACTTCTTCAAGGCCACTCGGGGTCTGCCGGTAATCCCCAACCCTCAGCTGCCCGATCGTCCGTTCACGAAGAACGGCCTGCTGGACGAGTGGGGTTACTATTTTCACCTGAGCGATCAGGGCAAGGAAATGCGGATTCTGGCGACGCTTGCGATGCTGGCCGCGGTCGCCAACTGATTCGGCCGGGCGACTCAGGCCTGGATGACCAGGCGCCGAAGCAAGTCAAGAATCTGCAGCGCGGTGAGATTGCGCTGGTTGTAGCCGTACTGCAGATAGGTCGGGTTGAAGTTCGCCACCTGCCCGTCGCCTGGTTTGTTGTAGTGGAAGCCGTCCGCGATGCAGCCTTTGTTGGGCAGCGCGTCGACCACCTGCCGAAGATTCAGCAACGGGATGCCGTACTCGCCAGCCAGCCTGACGATGATGGCATTCAGGTATCCGTACGGCGCGGAGTTGTCTTTTGACTCGAGGTCGTCCGCTTTGGTTATGAGGACAGGGATGATGCCCAATTCAATCGTCTCGTTCAGGATCTGCCGGTAACGCTGCTCGAAGCCCTGCCACGTGTGTTGATCGCCGGTTCCGAGCAGAATCAACGCGATGCTTGGCTTCGTTTGCCGGTACTCGCATCGGAGCGGGGACTCGCCAGGCTGGCATCCCGCCCGGGCATTGGCCGGATCCAACACCTTCGTCGTATTGAATCCGCCGATGGCAGCCGGGCTGTCGTGGATAAACGAGGATTGGAAGAAACCGACGGTGTCTTGAAGATACGCGAATCCGGCCAGGTCGTAGGTCCCCCACGCAAACGGCTTGAAGAAGGCTGGGTTATCGGTGTTGCTGTCCCCCACGAGGGCGACGCTTCCGGAACGATTGCCGAGCTTCTGGCCGGCCGCGAAAATGGCCCTGGCCCGCCCGGCGACCCCTGAGATATAGGGATAGTTCGTTGGACCGGCCGGCCGGGGCGCGGCCCCCGTCCGGGGGGTGGCCACCGCGGCGCCTCCCAACGGCGGCCGGATGACCTCGCGACTCAGAATGACGAGTCCTCCCATACCGAGGTTCGGCTGGATGTCAAGATACAAAGTGAAGACCCAGCCCTCCTGCTTGTCTGTCGTCGCGACCTTGAGCCAGGCGCTGTCTGCTGTCCGCCCAAGGATCTTCAATGGGGTGAATGCCGGCAAACGGACCATAAGGTCTTGCGTGGTGCCAGGGCCCTTGCGCAGG